>JBEKSH010000759.1:0-2511 GCA_049517235.1 Roseiarcus sp.
GGCACTTCGCCAAGCCGCCGAGCGCGAGGCGGGGGCTGGCAACGGTCCTCCAATAGAGTGTGCGCGCTACGATTGCAGCAGAAGGGCACGAGAGGACGGGGGGTTAACCTTGACGAAAGACAGAGCGCTTAAACTGAGCTTATGCCCTGGACCCGCAGGCTCGCAAAGCCAATCGCCCTCAAAGACGGCCGCACGCTCGCCACGCTTGCGGATGCCCGTGCGATCGTCGAGGCGCTGCCCGAACGCCAACAGCGCAATGAGCATTGGCTATACGCTGGCGGCCTGTTGCTCGAAGCGGCAATCCGGCAAGGCCCGATGAAGATCACGGCCGCGCAGCTCACGCGCGCTCTCAAGGCTGAAGGGTTGATTTAGGCCTCGCCGCCGCCTCGATGAAAGCCAGCGAGCCATGGTCGCGGCGCGGCTGGCGAACGTCGCTCATGGCGGAGATCGTTCTGTCAAGTCGCCAATTGGCGACTTGCTTGGCGAAGCGCCCCGCGCTTCTGTTTCGCAGGCCGACGCCCGCGCCGCCATGTGGTCGCTGCCGACAGATCGCCAGTGGCCTGAGCATTGGCTTCATGTCGCGGCGCTCTTCAAGGAAACCGCCGCCGGCCTGGGCGCCATGGTCGAAACGCACCCCCATCTGACGCGAGCGCTAAAGGCCGAGGGGATGATTTAAGAGAGGGCCGCCAATAATCTGCTTATCAAGAAATCCTCAGAATTCGCGACTTGTCTGTTCCTTTCTGCGTGGCAATATTCCACTGTTCAAGCGCGGCATGGTCCGCGTTTTGGAGGGGGTAATCATGAAAATCAAAACTCTGTTTGTTGCGCTTGTTGGCATTTCCTTTCTTGCAGGACCGGCCTTAGCCGGGAACCGGCTCGACAAAACTAACGAAAACAAGCGGATGTGCGTTGGGAAGCTGCACGCCAAACACGTCTCCAAGGCTAACTGGCAGGGAGAAATGGACAAGTGTGCGCCCGATCCCGTCGCCTATCAGTAATTCGCATTTTACGGATAAACAAAACGGCCGCCGGCATGGTGTCCGGCGGCCTTCACGCAACAATGGCTGGCGTTCAGTCGGCCGAAAAGCGCGAAACCCAATTGGGCTCGAAGTCGGCGTCCGGCTCGCGCCCGTCATGCTCCGGCTCGCTGTCGAGGATCGTGCTTTGGGTCGCCCGCCACGCGATCGTCTGATCTATGCTGTGTGTCGCGCCGAGGATTGGCTCGAGATCGCCGTTTTCCTCGGCCGGATCGTCTTCCTCGAAGTCGGCGTCGCCATCGATCTCGTCGAGCAGCAGGATCAGCGCCTCGATGGCGTCGGCGATCAGGCGGCGCATGCCCGGCGTGAAGGTGACGATCTGCGGCTCGGTCCGCTCGCGCGCACCGATGGGCGCGTTCATCTCTCAAGCTCCAGCGTCGCGCGGCCTTTCACGTGAAGTTCGGTCGCCAGCGCGAGCAAACCAAACGGGGCTTCGTCAGAAAGGACGCTTCCCCACGCCTGCCGCTCGCATTCGACCAAATAGGCGGCTTTGGCGAGAAAGTCCGCGTCGGTCGCGCAAGGTGTTTCGGCGACAGCGCGCAGAGCCTCGCTCGCGTCGTCGCAGGCGGCGGCGAACGCGTCTTCGTCCGCGCCGCCCTCCATCGCCTCCACGGTTGCTTGCGCGGCCTTGTGCGCCGCGACAGCGAGGGCTGCGGCGTTAGGACGCGCCAGCGCCGCCGGGGCGGTCGACGGCGAGGCTGAGGCCGGAAGGATTGCCAGCGCGGGCGCGCCGGCCAGTAGGCCAAGGGCTGCGCGGCGACCAAAGATTGAGTTCGCCATGGTCAGCCTCCCTGCATTTCGCGCATCGCCAAGCTGAGCGCCGCGATGCAATCAGGATGGTTCAGCAGCGCCTCGAAGGGCCTGTAATCGAAGCCGAGCGGATAGGCATATTCAGGCCCCAGGTGATGCTCGGGCGCCGGCCTCGTCGGCTTGGTCACGTTCAAGGCGATATTGAACCGCCCGACTCGGTCGACGCTCGGCTCGTGGCCGGCGAGACGAAGGGCGGCGATGAAGGCGATAGCGAGTTCATCGGACGCCGGCGGGGCGTGGCCTTCTCCCCCATACCCCCTATAGGCGCTACGCGCCTCCTGAGGGGAGGCGACGCGCCTAAACTGAGGGTCGGCGGGAGCATAAATGAGGAAGTCTTGAGCGTCCCCACAGAAGGGCCAGAGGCGCACTTTGTTCGCCTGGGCTCCCAGATGAAGGGATGTAAGCGCGATGACAAATATCCAGTGATCACAAACCACGGTATTATTATGGAAATCTCATCGCGCGCGTGCGCGGCGGCTAAATCAAATGGGCTCTTTGCGGAGAAAGGAGATGCCCAAGGCGCGCGCTCGATTGCTCTGAGATTTTGCGAGCGGGAGGATTGGCGACGCGCCGGCCGCCGTCGACGGAAAGATTCGCGACGCCGCGGCGGGTCAGATCGTCGACGGCGAGCATATTCCGCGGCGCGGCTGATTTGAGCCCCGGC
>JBEKSH010000760.1:0-2510 GCA_049517235.1 Roseiarcus sp.
AGCCGCTCGGCCATGTTCTTTCCGTTCGCGGATCGGAGGCGCAGGTCGGCCTGCCCAGTCCGTCGCCCGACGATGAGGCGCGCGCGACGGTCGGGAAATTCCTGGCGATCGGCGCGGGCAAGCGTCGCCTGATCGGCATGATCACTGAGGTCTCGGTCAACAATATCGACGGCGCGCACGCTCCTCGTTACGGCGCGATCGCGCGCGTCGATCTGATGGGGGAGATCCGGCGGGACGCGGCCGGCGCCGATTGCTTTCGGCGAGGCGTCGCCGAATATCCGGCGATCGGCGACGCCGCGGCGACCATCGGCAGGGACGAACTTCGGCTGATTTATAAGGCCTCGAGCGCGAACGCCATAAATATCGGGCATCTCAATCACGACGAATCGATTCCGGCGCTCGTCGACGTCGATAATCTGCTGACCAAGCATTTCGCCGTGCTTGGCTCCACGGGCGTGGGAAAATCGAGCGGCGTGGCGGTCATCCTGGGCGAAATTCTCAATGCGCGGCCGGGCCTGCGCGTGTTCATGCTGGACGGCCACAACGAATTTGGCCGGTGCTTTGGCGAACGCGCCAACGTCGTCAACGCCGGAAATTTCAAATTGCCGTTCTGGCTGTTCAACTTTGAGGAAATGGTCGACGTCATCTATTGCGGCCGGCCGGGCGTCGACGCGGAGATCGAGATTCTCGCCGAGCTGATACCGATCGCCAAAGGCATGTACCTGCAACATAAGGCGGTCGTCGATCGCCTGGTGCTGAGGAAGATCGACCCGAAGAGCGTGGGCTATACGGTCGACACGCCCGTGCCCTATCTGCTCCAGGATCTCATCCTGCTGATCGACGAGCGGATGGGAAAGTTGGAGAACCGTTCCTCCCGGATGAACTACCATCGCCTGATCAACCGCATCGAGACGATCAGAAACGATCCGCGCTACGGCTTCATGTTCGAGAACGCCAATGTCGGTGGCGACACGATGGCGGAGATTCTTGGCCAGCTGTTCCGGCTCGAACCCAACGGCAAACCGATCACGGTCATGCAACTGGCCGGCCTGCCGGTCGAGGTTGTCGACGCGGTGGTCTGCGCGCTTTGTCGCCTCGCCTTCGATTTCGGGCTTTGGAGCGACGGGGCGATGCCGCTGTTGTTCGTCTGCGAGGAGGCGCACCGCTACGCCGCCGCCGACCACGCGATCGGTTTTGGCCCGACGCGCCGCGCGCTGCTGCGCATCGCCAAAGAGGGCAGAAAATACGGCGTGTTCCTCGGGCTGGTGACGCAGCGGCCGGCCGAGCTCGATCCGACGATCATTTCCCAATGCAGCACCTTGTTCGCGATGCGGATGGCCAACGACCGCGACCAGGCATTGCTTCGCTCGGCCGTCTCCGACGCGGCCGCCAATCTTCTCGCCTTCGTGCCGTCTCTCGGCACGCGGGAGGTCGTCGCCTTCGGGGAAGGCGTTCCGCTGCCCTCGCGCATGACCTTCAAGGCGCTTCCCGTCGATCTGCTGCCAAGGAGCGAGGCGGTGGGCCGCTCGGCGCCGAACGTTGAAGTCGATTCGGACAAGGAATTCATCAGGACCGTGGTGGAGCGCTGGCGCGGCGCCGCCCTGGGCCATAAGGCGAAACACGACGATCCGCCCATCGACGAGGAGGCGGCGGGTCACAAGGCTCAGGGCGCTCCGGGGGCCGGCGCCAGGTTCGACCAGATCCGCTCCCAGATACTCAGGCGATGAGGCGATCGCGCCGCTCGCGACGCGCTGAACTTCCAGACGACGGCGGCTTCACGACGGACGCGCGCGCATGGAAAGGATGTGCGTTGGCGCGAACGGGCGACGCCGGCCGCGCCATTCGATCGGGGCGAAGAGCGGGGACATGACCAATTCGGGCGGCGGCGCGAAACAAGGGCGGCAGGAGCCGAACGACGACGCGCGGCTGCTCGAAAAAATCGTTCGCGTTCTGCCGTTCGGCCTCTGCGTCAAGGCCCCTGACGGAACGCCGCTCTACACCAACGACGCCGCGATAAAGCATGGCGCGGATCGGTTGGCGCGCCCCGCCGCCGCCGCTCCCTCGCGAGCCCTCGTTCAAGGGGATGAGGGGAAGGCGCAGCGCGATCACAACGCCGATCAACGCGGGGCCGCATGCTCCCAGACCCGGCGCGCCGATCGCACGTTCGAAGTCGTTCGCCAGGCGATCGTCGTGGAGGGCGCGCGCTATGACGTGGCGACGTCGACCGACGTCACGGATCAAGTCCGGTTGCAGGACGACCTGTTCCGGCGCGCCTATTTCGATGATCTGACCGGCCTGCCCAACCGCAGCCTGCTGGAAAACGGCGTCAGGGATTTGATCGAGGACGGCAGCAGCGAGACGAAATTCGCTCTGGCGTTTATCGACATCGACAATTTCAAGCATATCAATGATTATTACGGTCACGGCGTCGGCGACGCCCTGCTCGTCAAGATCGCGCGCCGGCTCGCCAGTCAAATTCGCCTCTCCGATCTGCTGGCGCGGGTCGGCGG
>JBEKSH010000761.1:0-2501 GCA_049517235.1 Roseiarcus sp.
CGGTTCATGTGGTCGAAGGATTCGCGCGAGCCGATGGGAATGCCGCGCACGACCGCGCGCCGGTAGAGGATTTCGAGCGGGTTGATCTCGCCCTTCTTGCTGCCGACATAACCGATCATGTGGATCTGCCCGCCCATGCGGATCGCCTGCAACGACTGCAGGAAACTGTCGGGCCCGCCGACCTCGACGACGTGATCGATCCCGCGCCCGCCGTTGAGCCGACGCACCTCGGCGTGCCAGACGGGAGTCTTGACATAGTTGATCGTGTGGGTCGCTCCGAGCTGTTTGACGCGTTCGAGCTTGGCGTCGCTGCTCGAAGTGACGATCGTGCGCGCGCCAAAGATAACGCCGAATTGAAGCGCGAACAGGGATACCCCGCCTGTCCCTTGCACTAATAAGGTGTCTCCGGCCATCAGGCGGCCCTCGGTGACCAGCGCCTGCCAGACGGTGAGCGCCGCGCAGGGCAACGTCGACGCTTCCTCGTCGGTCAGATGCTCGGGGGCGTGCACCAGCCCCTGCTGATCGAGCCGGACAAATTCGGAGAGCATTCCGTCCATGTCGCCGCCGAGTTGGCCGATGCCCGCGGTTTGGTCGAAATCGCCGCCTAGCCAGCTCTGCCAGAAGGTGCCGAGCACACGGTCGCCGACCTTGGCCCGGGTCACGCCCTCGCCGACGGCGACGACCTCGCCGACGCCGTCCGACGTCGGGATCAGTGGGAGGGGAAATTTGAAGGGGTAAGTGCCGGCGACCATGTCGGTGTCTCGATAGTTGAGCGACACGGCACGGGTGCGGATCACAACCTCGCCAAGGCGCGGTTCGGGTCGGGGCCGATCAACCAGTTTGAGATGGTCGAGCCCGAATTGGCCCTCGATCGCCATCGCCTTCATTGCTTCCTCCCCTACGCTCGAACCGTGATTGAGCCACATATCGGGGCGACTGTGAAGGCAGGCTGTCGGCGGACGGTAGCCCCCAACAGCGCACGATCTCCTCTCCCGCTTGCGGGTGAAGGGCGGGCATGAGAGTTGGGCCGTCCGCGCCCCACGCGGCCAGTACGCTTATCCGCCATCATGCGCCGCCTCTCAGGGCACGCTTCGCGCTCCCTTGACGCCGGCAAGCGGGAGAACGGTTCCGCGCGAATGTGCGCTATTGCGCTGCGAGAGCGCTCGTCGATCTTGAAACGCTGGTTCGAAACCGCGCTTCTCGCCAGCCCAGGAGGGCGACTTTACTATCTTTCGACCTACGGCCATAGTGCGCCAAGCGCGCAGGTCCGGCGCGCGCGGCGACCGCTTTTTAGGGCGTCGCGGCCGTGCCCGCGATCCGAACAAGGGGAGGTTGCCTTGGTCATTCGCATTCGTGTCGTCACGCCGATCACCACGGAAGGGTTCCGTTCATCCGTCGACGCCGAGCATCTCGGCTCCGAGGACGTGAAAGTCAGT
Source organism: Roseiarcus sp. (assembly GCA_049517235.1). Taxonomy (GTDB): domain Bacteria; phylum Pseudomonadota; class Alphaproteobacteria; order Rhizobiales; family Beijerinckiaceae; genus Roseiarcus. The sequence goes on from JBEKSH010000761.1 coordinate 1,437, forward strand.
TTCGTCAATATCGATACCGGCCCGGCCTCGATTGAGTGCGACTACGAAATCATGCTCGCTCAGCCCGGGACGCTCGCCAAGATCTTAGAAGCGGAACGCCAGGGCGCCGACGCCGTCGTGATCGACTGCATGGGGGACGTCGCCTTGTTCGGGGCGCGCGAATGCGTTTCGATTCCGGTGCTGGGTCCGATGCAGACGGCGATGGGCGTCGCCGCGATGATGGGTCACAAGTTCAGCGTCGTCACCGTGCTCAGCCGAATTCTGCCGATGATCGAGACGCAGGCCGCGGTGTATGGAATGACTTCCAAGTTGGCTTCGGCGCGCTCGGTCGAAATCCCGGTGCTGGAGCTGGAGAAGGATCTGGCCGCGACCAAGCGCGCCCTGATCGCGGAGGCGCGCAAAGCCGTCGTAGAGGACGGAGCCGATTACATAATCTTCGGTTGCACCGGAATGCTCGGCTGCGCCGACGCGGTGCACGAGGGTCTTCTCAAGGACGGCTTCGACGTCCCTGTGATCGATCCCGTGCCAACGGCGATCAATCTCGCCGCGGCGCTGGTGCGTTCGCGACTGTCGCACAGCAAACAGGCTTATCGGCCGCCGCCGCGCAAGAACGTCGTCGGCTACGAAGGCATCGGCATTGGCGCTCAAACCCGCGAGGCCGCAGAATAGCCAGCGCCTGCGCGTGGGTAACGAGATTGGACATGACTGCGACGGCTACCGTCAACGAGATCACGAGCAGCTCGCGGCGTGGCGCCTTCGGACGCCCTCGCAGCCGCCTATGGCTGCTCGTCGTTCCAATGGCGCTGTTCTTTGTCGTGTTCTTCGTTTTTCCGGTCTTGTCGCTGCTCGCCGACTCGTTCGACAAGCCGATGGCTGGCCATGTTGCGCCACACGGCGACTTCGTGCTTACGAATTTCATCCGCTTCTTTAGTCTTCCGCAGTATTACAATTCGGCGCTGCTCACGATCGAGATTTCGGTCATTTCGTCGATAGTCGCGGCAATCCTCGGGTACCCCCTCGCCTACTTCATCGCGAAGATCGAGCATCCGACATGGAACACCGTTT
>JBEKSH010000762.1:0-4140 GCA_049517235.1 Roseiarcus sp.
GACGCGCAACAATTCGCCCTCGACCGCGACGTCGTCGCGAAACGCGTCTTCGTCGCGAATGCTGCGGCCCACCATCATCCGGACGATGTCGGCGATCGCAAGACCGGCAAGCGGCCGCGTTTCCACCACCTGACCGTCGCGCAGCACCGTGACGGTGTCGCCGATGTCGTAGATTTCCTGCAAGCGATGCGAAATGTAGAGGATCGTCACGCCTTTCGATTTCAGCTTCTTGAGGATTTCAAAGAGGCGCTCGACCTCTTTCGACGTGAGGGTTGCCGTCGGCTCGTCGAGGATGAGCAACTTGCTGTCGTAACAGAGCGCCTTGGCGATCTCGACGAGTTGCATCTGCGCAACGCCCAATGTGCTGACGGGAATGTTCGGCGCAACGTCCAATCCGACTTCTTTCAGCAACCCCGCGGCGCGCCGGTTCATTTCCGAATAGTTGACCAGTCCGTGGCGCTGGGGAAGATTCTCGAACAGCAGGTTTTCCGCGATCGTCAGTTGCGAAAGCATGCTTAATTCTTGGTGCACCACGCGGATGCCGGCGCGAAACGCGTCCGTCGGCGTGCGCGGGTGATAGGGCGCGCCGTCAAAAATGATTTCGCCCTCGTCAGGCGGATAGATGCCGGCGAGCAGGTTTATCAGCGTCGACTTGCCCGCTCCATTCTCACCGAGCAGGACATGCGCCTCGCCCCGTTGGATTTCGAGCGAAACGCCGCGAAGCGCCATCACGCCAGGAAAACGCTTGCTGACGGCTTTCAACCTGACGATCGCATTGTCCATGTCGTTCACCGCCGCGACCATGGCCGCCATATCTCAAAAAGGGCGCGAGTCGCCCCGCGCCCTTCCGTCCTCGTGTCGATCGCAAAAGCTTACGAAAGATCTTTGGCGGTGATCAACTTGACGTCGGTCCTGACCCAGCCGGTGAATTTTTCTCCCGCCAGCTCGCGAAGACCATAGTCTATGCCCAGCGCCGCCATTTGCGCGCCGTATTGCTCGATCGTCGCGAGCATCTTGCCGCTCTTGATAAGCGGCTGCACGGCTGGAATGTTGTCAAATCCGACGACCTTGATCTGGCCGCTCTTGCCGGCGGCGTCGAGCGCCTTGACCACGCCCAGCGCCATGGAATCGTTCGCCGCCATCACGCCCTGAATATCGTGATATTGCGTCAGGAAGTTCGTCATCAGCGTGTTTGCTTCCTCGGTCTCCCAATGCGCCGTCTTGCTGTCGAGAAGCTGGAGTTTGCCTTCACTCACCGAATCGTCGAAGCCCTTCTTGCGCTGCTGGGCGTTGTCGGCCTCCGGATTCCCTTCGAGAATGACGACCTTGCCCCCTGCGCCAAGCGCCTGCGCCAGGGCGTCGCCCGCCAGTTTCGCGCCGGCTCGATTGTCGGGACCAAAAAACGCAAGATCGATCCCGGCTGCCTTCTTGGCGTCCTGGTCCAATTCGACGTCGATGTTAATGACGACGACCCCGGCTTTCACCGCTTTGGCCAGCGGCGTGACCATCGCCTTCGAATCCGCCGGCGCCACCACGATGATATTGTACTTCTGGGTGACGAAGTTCTCGACGGCGTCGACTTGCGCGGCGAAGTCACGTTCGTCTTTCATGCCGACGGCTTTGAAGTCGAATTTGGCGGCGTTCTTGGCGGCGTATTGTTCGGCGCCGGCCTGCATCTGCTTGAAGAATTCGTTAGCCAGCGACTTCATGACCAGACCGACTTTCGGCTTTTCGGCCGGGAAGACCGGCGTAATGCCGACGGCAAGAACCGCAACCGAACCTGCCGCGCTCGTCAACACGAACTGGCGGCGCGTCGCGCGACCGCCCGTCCAACGGGAAGCCGGGTCCATTCCTAGTTCCTTGATCATTTGTTCACTCCCTTTTCTGCGTCTTGTTCTGCCTGTTACGCCTCTTGAGAGAAACCGCTCTCACAACGCGCCGAGGAACGCAGGATTATCTCTGCAAGCGCAGGATTATCTCTCCCGCTTTTTCGTAAACGCCACCAAGAGTTCGTTTGGCACTTGCTCTTGGAACGCCGTCGCAAAGACAATCCACATTTTACCAAAATGAAAGGCGCGCCCTATGCTTACCAAAAGTAATACTTTATCAGATTGGCCCATGTATTTATATGCAATTTCTTTCCAATCCGCCTTGACGTAAATCAAACCGAGCAGCGCTTCGAACCTGCCAGAATGAGGAGTTGAAGCACCGTCGACGGCCGATCAGCCGCGCCACAACCGCCGCCCGCTGGCTTCGTCAAGGGGACGGCGTGTCATGCCAACGCGCAACAGCACAAACCTCGACAATGGCGGCGATGGCGAGGGGCGCAATTGCGATCGTCAAGGCGGACGTCATGAATGTTCGCGGCGGCCTGCGTCGCGAACGTCCGCCATGCCGAATGGTGAAGCTTGAAATCGCGCCAGAGTTCTTCACTTCAACGCGCTCTGGCTCGGCCTCCGACTGCTCGCGCGCTCCAGACTCCGCGCAGATCTAGGGCGTCGCCAACTGTTGATAGGTGAGGCCGACGCCATGCAGGTCGTAAGTAACTTCCGAATGGGTCGGTCCGACACATTTCGTCGCCCCCTTGCTGTCCGTCGCCTTTTTGCAGTCCGTGTCGGTGTCGGCATAGTAAACGCGGCCATACAATCCCGGTTTGGTCTGATCGCTGGCGGAGAAGAAGGCGTCAGAATCGGCCTGCGCCGTGTCGGCGCCAAAGAACGCCGCGTCCTTATTTACCGTCGGTTCGTTGAATCGAAGATTATATTCATAGTAAGACGTGTAATTGTGCTTTTTCGATTTGGCGTCGGTGAAGTCGCCGCCCTCCTCGACATACCGGATCGAGCCTGTGACATGGTCCGAGATCACATTGCCTCCGACCGTGTAGGTAAACTGCAATCCGGCTTGATCGGTCAACCAGTTGCCGAGTTCGTAATCGTAGTCGAAGACGCCGGAAACCTTGGTTTCCACGATGAACGAGAACGGGCCCGCGGCCAGTCCAAGCCCCTCGAAGCGGAGCGGGTCCGGGTTCTTGACCTGGATCGAAACCACCTTGCCGTCGACCAGTCGCGAGTAGGCTTTTGTCGCCTCCTTGGTCGCCGCCTTGAGTTTCTTGCCGATCTGCCACCATCGCGCGACTTCGCGGCCCTGGATGTCGCCGCTGAATTTGTTCGATGATTGGTTTCCCTTGACCACGTCGAGCCTGAGATTCCCGTCCTCGGGATTATAGCGCCCGTCGGAGTCGATCAACAGATCGCCGCGCAGGATCGCCGCGTCTCGCGCAATCTGCGACGGGTTCTGCGGGTTGATCACGTCCATCCTGACCGAATACGTCATCCGCTGGTCCGGAATTCGTTGGATGGCGCCCTTCAGCACCATCAAATCGGCGACGGCGAGATCCTGGATATTGTAGATATCGACATTGCTTTGCGAGCGCTCCGAACGCGAATTGTAGTCGATGACGATCACGCCCGTGACTTTCGCCTTGTCGGCGGGAATCTCGGTGGTCGCCCGGTTCGTTTGCGCCAGCGCCATAGTCGAGCCGGCAAGCGCCACGCTCACGGCCAGCGCCGGTAGTGTCCGACCCATCCAAGCTTTGCTCATTGGTTTGCCCTCCAAAATTCTGACCGCCGCTCATTGTTGCACGGCGGCGGCCATCGCATCTGCTTACGGTATACGCCGTCGGGCGCTGCGTCGCCCTGGACAGAGCCGGCGATGAAGGGCCTGCACTCCATCATCTGATTTCCCTCATCCCGCGGTGATGGTCGTGCGCAATTTGAGCGGCGCGTCCACCATGCGCAGGCTCTCGAAACTGCTGCCGGTGCCGCGGATGGTAACGCTTCCATAGTCGAAAATCCGACCCAAACGCGTTTGATCGACGTCGACGCTTTCGACTTTCTGCATGTTCATTTCCACCGTGTGGCGGCGAATGAACCCGCGCTTGAGAATGACTCGCCGATCGGTGACCGCGATTTCCGTCGTCCACCGACGAAACCACGCCCGGACGAAACTGACGAAGGCGGCGACGGCGAGAATCGCGGCGAGGATCAGCCACACGACGCCAAGGCGGGGGTAACTCGCGCCTAGGATCAGGAGTATCAGCGCGCAAAGCGCCAGCGCTACGGCGGGAGCATATAGCGTCCA
>JBEKSH010000763.1:0-3024 GCA_049517235.1 Roseiarcus sp.
CCCCCCAGCGCCGCCTCGGCGGCGGGGACCAGCGCCTCGACCGATGGCTTGTCCGACAGGTCGCAGGGCAGAACGAACGCGCGGGCTCCCAGCTCTTCGGCCAAAGCTTCCAGAGCCTGGCGGCGCGTGCCGGACAAGCCGACGCTCGCGCCCTGCCCGTGCAACGCCCGCGCGATCGCTCCGCCGAGGCCGCCCGAGGCGCCGGTCACGAGAGCGCACTTGCCTGTCAGGTCAAACATCGGCCCCTTCCTTCCGGCTGAGCGCCTGGTCCAATATTGATCGACCGCGTAGGCCTTGAAAGCGCAGCTCGCGCCATCCTAGGCCTAACCGGCGCGGGCCGCCTTGAACGCCTCGACGTCGGGCGGCGCGCCGACGCTGACGCAAGTCGCCCCCTCGGCGATGCGGCGGATCAGGCCGCTCAGCACCTTGCCGGCGCCAAGTTCAACGAAATTGGCGACGCCCTGACGCGCCATATAGAGGACGCTCTCGCGCCAGCGCACCGCGCCGGTAACCTGCGCCACAAGGCTGGCGCGGATCTCCGCGGGATCGTCGATCGCCGTCGCCGACACATTGGCGACCAGCGGCGGCCGGGGCGGCTTGATCACGATCCCGGCCAGCGCCGCCGTCATCGCGTCCGCAGTGGAAAGGCGCCGAGACCGGCAGCGCCAGGGCCCGCTTGGCGCCGCCGGCCCTGGCGAGTTCGATCGCGCGCTCGACGGCCGCCCTGGTTCCGGAAATGACCACCTGGCCGCCGCCATTGTCGTTGGCGGCCTGGCAAACGCCGCCCAGCGAAGCTAGATCGCTCGCCGCCTGCGCGGCGATCGCCGACGCCTGCGCGAAGTCGAGCCCGATAAGGGCGGCCATCGCGCCCTCGCCGGGCGGAACCGCGACCTGCATGGCGTTTCCGCGGATGCGCAGCAGGCGCGCCGCGTCCTCGATGGTCAGCGCGCCGGCGGCGGCCAGCGCGGAATATTCGCCAAGCGAATGACCGGCGACGAATCGCCCGTCGCGGGCGATGTCGAGCCCGGCTTCCGCCTCGAGAACCCGGCTCGCCGCGAGGCTGACCGCCATCAGCGCCGGCTGCGCATTGGCGGTGAGGGTCAGTTCCGCCTCGGGGCCTTCGAACATCAGGGCGGACAGGTTCTGGCCTAGCGCGCTGTCGACCTGGGCGAAGACGCGCCTGGCAGCCGCGTAAGTCTGCGCGAGCGCCTTGCCCATGCCGACCGCCTGCGACCCCTGCCCCGGAAACACGAAAGCCGTTTGCATCGCCCCCCCCCCTGTGGGGCGCGCACAGACACGCCTTGACGCAGGCTGTCAAGAGAACCGCGACGCAGGCTGTCAAGAGAACCGCGCGGCGGCGCGGCGAAAAGCGCGCGCGACGACCCGATTTCCGCCCCGCCCGGACCGCAAGCGTTCCGCTCGCCGCCGTTCGCCCGTTCGCCGCGCGCAGCTGCGTGGCGCGCCGGTTTATCGCCTGTTAACGCCGGCCGATGTAGTCCTTCGTGCTTGCGCGCGCGTCCCCGCGCGCCTGATCCGGTCCGATGAGCGCGCTGTTCTCAAAAATGGTCGCTTGGCTGCGCGACGCCGATTGGCTGACGCGCGATCGCGCCGCCGCCTATTGCCGGATTCTATTCTTTGTGAGCCTTGCCGCGGCGGTCCTATGGATCGCGCTTTCGCAGGGCGGCCTGGACCGGGCGGGCAAGCCGCTGGGCACCGATTTCGTCAGCTTCTGGACCGCCTCGAAGATCGCGCTCGGCGGACATCCCGCCGAAGTCTACGACATGGCGATCCATCGGGCCGCGCAGACCGCGCTGTTCTCGCGCGACGTCGGCTATGCCGCCTTCTTCTACCCGCCGGCCTTTCTGCTCATATGCCTGCCGCTCGCCGCGCTCCCCTACCTCGGGTCGCTTGCCGTATGGCTTGGCGTCACCGGCTACGCCTATTGGCGCGTCGCGCGCGCCTGGCTCGGCAATCGGTTCGGCGCGCTGCCGATCCTCGCCTTCCCGGCCGTGCTCAGCAATGTCGGCCATGGCCAGAACGCGTTCCTGAGCGCCGCGCTGTTCGGCGGCGGCGCGTTGATGCTCGACACAAGGCCGATCGTCGCGGGAATCTGCCTCGGCGGCCTCGTCTACAAACCGCATCTGGCGATCGTCGTGCCGGTCGCGCTCGCCGCCGCGCGGCGTTGGCGCACGCTGCTGGCCGCCGCCGCCTCTTCGGCGGGGCTGTGCGCCCTGTCGCTCGCCGTTTTCGGCGCGGACACCTGGCTGGCTTTTCTCGATGCGTCGCCCAGAGCGCGCATCGCGTTGGAACAGAACGCGGTCGGCAACGAGAAGATGCAGAGCGTGTTCGCCGCCGTACGCCTGCTGCACGGCGGGTTGACCCTCGCCTACGGCCTGCAGATCGTCGCGACGCTTGGGGTCTGCGGCGCGCTCGTCGCGCTTCAGCGCCGATCGTTCCGCTGCGGCGCCGAGGGGCCCGCGATGGTCGCGGCGGCGCTGTTGGCGAGCCCCTTCTTGCTCGATTACGATCTGGTCCTGCTGGCGATTCCGCTCGCCTGGATCGCGCGCGACAGCCTGGGCGCCGGTTTCCTCGCCTGGGAGAAAGCCGTCCTCGCCGCCGCCTTCATTCTGCCCGCCGTGTCGCGATCGGTGGCGACTTATGCGGGCGTTCCATTGGGGCCGTTGGTCCTCGTCGCGATGCTGGCGCTCGTCCTTCGCCGCGCGGCGCAAGGGGCGACGGAGCCGGACGCCATGCGCGCAAACGCCGCCCAACGCGCTGTGGACGGCGCCTTCTCGCTTGCCGGCGAAGGATGATAACAGTGATAGAGAGGCTCGGAAACGGGACGGCGATTCGAACGGCGCCGCCGGAGGGATGTGGTGGGATCGATTCCGGGCAAGGCCTGCGGCCCTTGCGTGATGTGCTGCACCGCCCTTGAAATCGCGGAGCTGAAAAAGCCCGCCGGCCCCGCCTGTCCCAATTGCATCCTGTCGGGGGGGTGCGCGATCTATGGGAGCCGGCCGCAAG
>JBEKSH010000764.1:0-3545 GCA_049517235.1 Roseiarcus sp.
GAGGACGCGTTGGTGTCTCTCGCCAAGCTGCCGCATGTGATGTTCCTCGGCGGCGGCGTGGTCATCAAGCTCGGCGACGAAATCATTGGGGCGATCGGCGCCGCCGGCGCTCCTGGCGCCAAGCTGGACGACGCCTGCGCCCGCGCGGGTCTGGATAAGATCAAGGATCGCCTGCAATAGCGAAAAAACAGCCGTCCCGCACGACCAGAGCGGCGATCGGCGGGAAGAGGTCTTGACCCTCTCGCGCGCGCTCGTTGGCGGGCCTATGATCGCGACCTTGTGTTAGGGAGGAAACAATGGATGCGATTGCGCCGTCGACCATCGCCTCGAGTCCCGCAACCGAATCGATCGCCGCCCCGCCGACCATCCCTTTCGACGCAGGCCGGCTGGACACGCTGATGGAGGACGCCGGGATCGACGCCTTGGTCGTCACCTCCAAGCACAACATCCAATATCTTCTCGGCGGCTACCGGTTCTTCTTCTTCGACCATTTCGATGCGATCGGCGTCAGCCGCTATCTGCCGATTCTCGTCTACGTCAAAGGCCGCCCGGACTTGTCCGCCTATATCGGGCACCCGATGGAATCCTACGAGCGGGATCTCGGCAAATTCTGGACGCCGAGCGTGCAGGCGGCCCGCGCCAGCCTCGACGCCGCGCAACTCGCCGCCGACCACCTCGGCAAGCTCGGCCTGAAGCTGAAGCGCGTCGGCGTCGAGCGCGCGTTCCTGCCGGCCGACGCGCACGATCTGTTGCGCCGGGCGCTGCCGCAGGTCGAACTCGTCGAGGCGCACCTGCCGCTCGAACGGCTGCGCGCCCGCAAGACGCCGCGGGAGCTCGACCATCTGCGCAAGGCGTCCGAGCTGGTGGTCGATTCGATGCTCGCGGTGATCGCCGCGCATGGGCTGGGCGCCTCGAAGCTCGAATTGACCGAGGCGCTTCGCCGCGAAGAGGTGAACCGCGGCCTGACCTTCGAATATTGCCTGATCACCGCCGGGACGAGCCGCAACCGGGCGCCGTCGGATCAAGTGTGGGGCGAGGGCGACATCCTGTCGCTCGATTCGGGCGGCAACTTCAAGGGCTATATCGGCGACCTCTGCCGCATGGCGATCCACGGCGAGCCCGATTCCGAGCTCGAAGACCTGCTTGCCGGAATCGACGCGATCCAGATGGCGGCGCGCAAGCCGATCCGCGCCGGCGCCCTCGGGCGCGACATCTACGCCAGCGCCGAGGAGGTCCTGCAAAGGTCGGCGGGCGGCAATTCGCTGGAATTCGTCGCCCACGGGATGGGCCTCGTCAGCCATGAGGCCCCGCGGCTCACCAGCCGCGGCCCGGTCCCCTATCCGGCCTATGACGCCGACCGCCCGCTGGAGAGCGGCATGGTCATCTCGATCGAGACGACGCTGGCGCACCCGCGCCGCGGCTTCATCAAGCTCGAAGACACGGTCGCCGTGACGGACCAGGGCTGGGACGCCTTCGGCGATTACGGCCGCGGATGGAACCGAGGCGGCCGGGCCGCCTGATCCGCCGCCGACGCGGAAATTTGCAAAATCCTTGGAAAACGCGTTGAGGGCCGGTTTTTGCAAGAATCCAGGAAATGGCGCCCTTGATATTGCTGGGGAAAATATTTGGAGATCCAAATTTTTATTTGGCGGATTCGGGCGATTTCAGGGGGTTGCGGGCGAAAAAATTTGGAATCGCGATTTTCTGGGGCGACCGCCGCGTCGCTTCCTTCGGAGCCCCGATAGAATCGTGTCTTTCTGGCCGTTCGTCAATCTTTTGTCGCGGATTGTGTCGGCATGCGATCGCCGATGGGAGACTGCAATTTGGAATTTAGCAATGTGTCACCGCAATCCGAGCGGCACATCTACGGCGACATGGCGTCCGGCAGGAAAGACGAGCGGCCTGGCCTCACGGCCTGCCTTCAGGCGCTCCGCGAGGGCGACACACTTGTCGTGTGGAAGCTCGACAGGCTCGGTCGCGATCTCCGCCACTCAGTCAACACGGTGCATGAGCTGACGAACGGCGGAGTCGGTTTGCGTGTGCTGACCGGCCAGGGCGCGGCGATCGACACGACGACGGCCCCCGGCAAACTTGTCTTCAGCATCTTCGCCGCGCTCGCCGAGTTCGAGCGCGAGCTCATCACCGAGCGCACCCGAGCCGGCCTTGCGTCCGCCCGCGCACGTGGAAGAGTGGGAGGACGCAAATTGAAAATGACGCCGGCCAAAGTCCGGCTCGCCATGGCCAGTATGGGCAATCGCGATACGAATATCGCGATGCTATGCGACGAGCTGGGGATCACCAGACAGACGCTCTATCGGCACGTCTCATACCAACGGGCATTAGGATTGACCGACATGCGCCCAAGCTCGCATTCCGATTGATGTGATTATCTGGGGCTGGTCGGTCAGCTTTCGCCAGGCCTCGCAGGCAGCGTCGATAATGTCGTCAGGGCTGGTCGGTCAGCTTTCGCCAGGCCTCGCAGGCAGCGTCGATAATGTCGTCATAGGTTTCGAACACGCGATTGGATAGCCAGTTTGCGCGCAGATATTGCCAGATGTTCTCAACTGGGTTCAGCTCGGGGGAGCGCGAGGGCAGGAAGATCGGCGTGATGTTTTTTGGCATGTCGAGCATGGCTGTCGTGTGCCAACCGGCGCGATCGAGCAGCAGAACGGCGTGCGCGCCCTCGGCGACGTGGCGCGATATTTCCTCAAGATGTAGCTGCATGGCGAATGTGTCGGCGTGGGGCAGAGCCAGCGCTGCGCCTTCTCCACGCGCCGGGCAGATCGCGCCGAAGAGATAGGCGCTTTCATAGCGCTGGTCGGCCGGCTGGCGCGGCCGCGAACCGCGGCGCGCCCATTGCCGGACAAGGCCGTTCTTCTGGCCGATGCGCGCTTCGTCCTGGAACCAGATTTCAATTGGAGTCTGGGCTGGCGCATCGGCCAGATGGGCGTTCAACGCGCGTGGAAAGTTTTTTTGAAAGCCTCGATGATCTCGGCGTTTTGGCCGGGATGACGAGGACGCGCGCTCATATGCGAGAAGCCCAGTTGCTTGAGCAGCGTGCCGACGTAGCGCTCATGATAGGCGACGCCAAAACGTTTCTGGATGACGCGCTTGAGATCGATGCGCCGCCAGCGCCCGACGCCGTCGATTTTCCTGTCGGGACCCGCCTCGACTATGGCGGCAAGCTCAGCCTTCTGGTCCGGCGACAGGCGCGGCGTCGGCCCGCTCGCCCAAGCGTCGAGCAGGCCGTCGGGGCCAGCCTTGTTGAACCGATGAACCCAGTCGCGCAGCGTCTGGCGATCCATGCCGCCGATCCTTGCCGCATCGGCGCGGTTCATCCCGTCCAGAACCGCCGCAAGCGACAAAAGCCGCCGACTTTGATTGGCGTCCTTCGAGCTCTTGGCCAGACGCCGAAGCTCGCTCGCCGAAAAATCCGTCCGCAATGTCACCGCTGAAGGCATGGCGCGAATCCTCCCCGCGCCAGTGAATCACCACTTCGCCAAATGAGGAATCCCCCATGAGTCAGAAATCGACGCCTTTGGTAT
>JBEKSH010000765.1:0-3826 GCA_049517235.1 Roseiarcus sp.
GGCCGAATTCCAGGCCGAATCGTTGCCGGTCCCGGGTCATCCCTCGAATTGGAGGGCGACAGTATGACGGCGAAGCGCGGGGTCGTTACGGTGGACAGTGAAGCGCCGCCGCGATGGGCTGTTGTGTCCTAAGCCGACAGCGGCACCTTCCGTCTAGCCGCACGACATCCATTGTCGCATAATGCGAGGATGTCCCCCTAGATCAAGGACCCGCCCAGGCCGCCCATGCGACGTACATATTTGATCCCGAACCAGACACCGTCGTTATCGGAATATTCTGATAGTCCGTAGCAGAAGTCATTGGGTCAAAGAGGCTAATATTGTTGTCATCCGGAACACCAACGCCGTACACAACTTGCGTATGTCCCATGCCCCCACCGACCCCGTACATGATTATCATATGTCCCTTTGTTTGTAAGATATTCAATACATACTGATAACTAAATGTACTGCAATTAATTAATGTACTGTAGACGTTGTACAAGCTGAATACTGCGCCGATCCCGCCAGATATTGCGCCTGGAATCGCAACTCCTTGGTTGTCAACTGGAGTTCCTCCTGTTTCGGGGATACTGCCGTCCGCGTTCATGTAGGCCCCGGTGGCACCGACAATGTCTGAATAGGAAACGCCTCCCAGCTTTGTGACGTTTAAGAAGGATGCCAATCCGGCGGCCCAACAATAGAGATAGCTCTCTTTGAACCTCGACGAATCGTTCGGAGGTGGCGCGAGTATGTATCGTGACATCTGTCATCTCCATGCCTGCGATTATCGATTATGGAAACCTTCCGATCAGCTCGCATGGGCGGGTCCGGGTGTTAGCCGATTACTGAAAATTTAGGTAATTCCAGAAAAAGTCATTGTTCAGAAAGTGCAGTGTCTTCGGTTTGATGCGCAGAATCACGGGCGGCCGCTGAGACGCGAAAATGTACATGAGATATCCCAATCGCGTATCGCAGGCGCGAGATTGAAAAGCGTCAATCTGGTCGGAGAGCTTTTTCTGACCCAATAAATCCCGCAATTTGACCGCGTCAGCGAAACTATTGATCGGAAATCCATGTTGAAGAACTTGATCGCCAAGGCCAGTCGCCAGCACGACATGGCCTGTGAAAAGCGGCAAGTCGCCTTGTTTCAAATCAACACCGTCGGCGCCTGCGGTCGACATCTGTTCGATGTCGAACCATTCGGCCAGCGTCTGGCCTTTGTGGTCGAAGATGCTCCTGTCGTTGATTGCCATGCTTGGGCCGCCTATGAACGCCCGTGAAACAAAATCAAAGCATTGCATCGTGACGAGCCCCCCGCCGCCACCCTTGGGGAATTGGCGTCGCTGTTCATTTCTCTGCATTACCACACGATTGCATGTTCTTGCGAGAATGCTTTATCAACCGGCGCGGCTAGCCGCATAAGATGGCGCGACGCGGATTATTGGACGTTTTCGGGCCGGTTGGTCTGATTGCCGCAAATCAGCCACACATTGCCCAAGCCCGAAGCCGCGCAGCCAAGCCCCGACATCCATGCCCGCTCCCCGGACGACCCGGGGCGATGAGCGCCTGGCCGATAAGAGGTGTCCAAGGAATTTGTCCTGACTGGCCGGTTTGGGTCGACTCCGGCCTATCGCGATGATCGAACGGGCGGCCGGCTTGACCGTCTCGAAGGGGGCCTGCTGGCGCGAGTCCCGCGATGGAGTCGTGGCCGGCTGGACGGAGCTGCAATCCCCATTGTGCCGCTCGTCCCGGTCATCCACGTCTTGCGGCGCGGCAACCTATCCTCAGGCCGCCGCCGCGGTGGTCAGTTCCGGCTCGCGACGACGGCGAGCCGTTTCACTTCGCCATTTTGGAAGGCCCGCAGGAAGGTGTCGTAGTTCTTGAACGACACGCACCCGTTCGAATCGCCGTTCGGGCCGAGCATGTAGGGATGGGCGAGGAGGCCGTCCCGCCCAAAAATGCCGCCGCCGCCGCCGACGGGATTTAGGCGCAATGCCTGTACGCCGTGGAAAAGCTCCTCCCGAGGGGTCAGTTCGTAGAGATGAGGGGGTGTCGCGCCGAGATCGCGTTCGTCGACGTGATGGGGATCGTCCAATCTGTCGCCCAGGCCCGAATGCGCCTCCAATTTCGTTCCGTCGGGCATGTAAACGGTATGCGCCGTCAAATCATAGACGGCGGTCAATCGATCGAAGGGACCCGCTGGCGAATTGGCCAGCGAAGCGAATTGGACCGGACGCGGCGGGGGCAAGGGCGCGGCCTCCACCAGCGGCGAAACCGAGGCCTCCTTCGCCGACGGCGGGGACGCGGGCGGACGGGCGAGGAGCGAAGAAACGGCCGACTTCGCGGGCGACGCGTCTTGCACGGGAGGATCTGTGAGCCAAACTGGCATCGGGTCGGAGGAAAATCTCGGATTGAGCGGTGCCTCGGAGGGATTCGCGAGGGCCGCCGACTTCGGGGTATCTGCCGGGATAGACGGCGAAAGTCGGAAGCCAATGCATGCGGCGCGAAGTCTTCGCTCGACATTTGCCTTGCTTTCACCTCCATCGCAAAAGGGTTTGCAGTGCGCGCCCAGGGGCATCGTTGACGTCGGAAGCTTCATGAGGGCGATTTGGAATCCGAGTTCCGCGCGTGGCGTCTGCACGCTCTATGGCGGAGGCTTACGGTCTAGCGTAGGTGTTGAGCGGCGCGCGAATCATCACGGCTAAAGACGTGGAACCCCGTCGAGGATCGCGAGATCGCGGCGGCCAGCCTCAGGACCTTCAGGCGGCTGCCGACGTCTCAACGCAGCAGCGTCGCGGTGATCGCGGCTACGGTCCGGACGCTTTGGGCGCCTATCGAGGGGGAATGGTCGACGATCCAGCGACACCGACGGGTGCTCTTTAGCCGATAGCGTCGCCTCTTGCTTTACCGTCTGTCTTGCGACTGGAACTCCGGGAATGTGTGAGGAATATGAGCGACCATCGCCAGAATGCGCCCGCAACGCTGCGTAATCGCGATTTCATTCTTGGTGTCCTTCGTGAGGTCCTGCCGGTAAGGGGCGCGATCCTCGAAATCGCAAGCGGCTCTGGTGAGCATGTCGTTCACTTCGCCAAAAGTCTGCCGAGTCTCGTTTTCCAGCCTTCCGATCCTGATCCGGACGCCCTGCAGAGTGTCGCGGCATGGGTAAAGGCCACGCGTGTCACCAATGTGCGCGCGCCGATTGTCCTGGACGCCTCGCAATCGCCTTGGCCGATCGCTTCGGCTGACGGGATCATCTGCATCAACATGGTTCACATTGCACCTTGGGACGCGACGCTTGGATTGATCAAGGGTGCGACCGCGATACTCCCTCCGGGGGCGCCGTTCTATCTCTATGGCCCATACAAACGCGAAGGGTTCGCAACGGCGCCGAGCAACCAAGCGTTCGACCGAAGCCTTCGCGATCACAACCCGGCCTGGGGTCTGCGAGACCTCGAAGTGGTCGCAGTGACGGCACAATCCCTTGGATTCTCGGTTCCGGTTATCACGGAGATGCCCGCAAACAATCTGAGCGTGGTGTTCCGCCGGATTTGATCGTGACGGTGCACTGACGACACACCGGCGAACCGCCGCACCGGACGAGTCGCAGGCCGTGATCGACCCCATACAGCGGCTGGATCGCGCGCCCAACAGCATGCGCATCCGTCGTCAGACCGTCGAACATCCATTCGGGACTATCAAAGCCTGGATGGGGCAACCCACTTCCTGACCAAGACCCTCGAAAAGGTCAGCACGGAAATGAGCCTACATGTTCTCGCTTACAATTTGAAGAGAGTGATCGCGATCCTCGGGGTCGAACCGCTCGTGGAAGCCTTGCGGGCCTGAA
>JBEKSH010000766.1:0-4600 GCA_049517235.1 Roseiarcus sp.
ATCTTGCCGAGCGGGTCTCCGACGTTCTGGGCAATGTGCCGGTCATTCAGAGTTTCACCCGGATCGAGGAGGAGACCGGCGCGCTCCGTTCGTTGATCGACCGGGTGCTCGCCGCGCAGCTCCCGGTGCTCTCCTGGTGGGCGGTCGCGGCGGTGGCCACCAAAGCGAGCGCGACCTTGACCTTGCTCGCCATTTTCGTCACAGGCATCCGGCTCGACATCGAAGGCCTGGCGACCATCGGCGAAATCGTCGCTTTCATGAGCCTTGCGACCATGCTGATCGCCAGGCTCGAACAGATCGTCGGCTTCGTCAATTACATGCTGATGCAGGCACCCAAGCTCGCGCAGTTCTTCGCAGTGCTCGACACAAGCTCCAGCGTCGTCGACCGGCCAGGCGCGACGCGGGTCGGGCGGCTCGCCGGCAGGGTTTCCTTCGACAATGTCACGTTCTCCTATGACGGCGCGCGCCCGGCGGTGAGCGATCTTTCCTTCGACGTCGAGGCGGGACGAACGATCGCGCTGGTCGGGGCGACCGGCTCCGGCAAGTCGACGACCCTCAGCCTGCTGCATCGCGTGTTCGATCCGCAAAGCGGCCGCATCCTGATCGACGGGCGCGATATCCGGGACATGACGCTGGAATCGTTGCGCGACAACATCGGCGTGGTGTTTCAGGAGCCGTTCCTGTTCGCGCGTTCGATCGAGGAGAACCTGCGCATCGGCAAGCCCGACGCCAGCGCGGGCGAAATCGCGCGGGCGCTCGATCGCGCGCAGGCGAGCGCCTTCGTCGCGAGCCAGCCCCGTGGCCTGGCGACGCCGGTGGGCGAGCGCGGCCGCAGCCTGTCGGGAGGCGAGCGCCAGCGCCTCGCCATCGCCAGGGCGCTGCTGAAAGACCCGCCGATCATGATCCTCGACGAAGCGACCAGCGCGCTCGACGCCAACACCGAGCGCCAGTTGCAGGAGGCTCTGGAGGCGGCCATGCGCGGGCGAACGACCTTCGTGATCGCCCATCGTCTGGCGACAATCCGGCGCGCCGATCAAATTCTTGTGTTCGATCGCGGCCGCGTGGTCGAAGCGGGCTCGTTCGATCACCTGGTCGCGCGCAACGGTCTCTTCGCTTCGCTGGCGCGCGCCCAGTTCATCGCCGGCGAGGCGGGAAGCGTCGGCGATCACATTCCCGCTTGACGTAACAATCGCCGTCTCGAACGCGACAAGCAAGCCCGGCGCCGTTTCCCTAAAGGCGGCTGGCCGGCTACAATGGCTTTTAAGGAGGCGCGGTCATGAAACACGAGAATTTCCCGGTGACCCACACCGATGCCGAATGGCGCAAGATTCTCACACCCGAGCAATTCGCAATTATGCGCGAGCGCGGGACCGAGCCGGCGGGAAGCTGCGCGCTGAATTACGAGAAGCGCGCCGGAAAGTTCTATTGCGCGGGCTGCGATTCGCTGTTGTTCGCCTCGAAGACCAAGTTCGAAAGCGGCACCGGCTGGCCGAGTTTCAACGATCCCGCTCCCGGCGCCATCGAGACGACGGTCGATCGCAGCTATGGCATGACGCGCACCGAAGTGTATTGCGCACGCTGCGGCTCCCACCTCGGCCATGTGTTCGACGACGGGCCGGCGCCGACGCATTTGCGTTATTGCATCAACGGCGTCGCGATGAACTTCAAGCCGGACTGAGCTTCGCGCCCGATCTATCTTCCGCCCGGCGCCGGAAGGGAGCGCCCTCGACGCCGCGGCAGGAATACTACTTTACGACGACTCAATTCCGCTCCGCAATTGTTTTTCTGACGCATGATTCCCGAAGGCCCGCAGGTTTTCGGGAACATGCTGCAAAGGGCTTGGCCATGAACGCGCCGGTATCGTCGGACTCCTTTCGCAACGCCCACCGCCCCGCCGGCCATCCCGACGTCAGAAACGGGCGCATCGGCGTTCTCCTGGTCAATCTGGGCACGCCCGAGGGGACCGACTATTGGTCGGTGCGCCGCTACCTCAAGGAATTCCTGTCCGACCGGCGGGTCGTCGAGACCAACCGGCTGCTGTGGTGGCCGGTCCTCAATCTCGTCATCCTGTCGCGCCGCCCGCGGGTCAAGGGCAGGGATTACGCGGCGATCTGGAACAAGGAGCGCAACGAGGGTCCGCTGAAGACCATCACGCGCGGCACGGCCGAGAAACTTGGTGAGGCGTTGGCCGGGGGCGGGCGCGATCCTTCCGCGCGCTGCCTCGTCGATTGGGCGATGCGCTACGGCAAGCCGGCGATCGGCGAGCGCCTCGAGGCGCTGCAGGCCGCCGGCTGCGACCGCATCCTGCTCGTGCCGCTCTATCCGCAATATTGCGCCGCCACCAGCGCGACGGTCTGCGACAAGGCTTTCGACGCCCTCAAGAGGATGCGCTGGCAGCCGGGATCCCGTCTATATCGGCGCGGTGGCGCAGTCGATCCGCGCGGGGCTCGCGGCGCTCGATTTCGAACCGGAGGTCATTCTGGCGTCGTTCCACGGCATACCGCGCGCCAATTTCGAACAGGGCGATCCTTATTATTGCCATTGCGCCAAGACCTGGCGGCTGGTGCGCGAAGCGCTCGGCCTGCCGCCCGAAAGATTCCAGCTGACCTTCCAGTCGCGCTTTGGACCGAGCGAATATCTGCAGCCCTACACCGACAGCACGGTGAAGGCGCTGGCGGCGCGCGGCGTCAAGCGCCTCGCGATCGCCACCCCGGGTTTTTCGGCCGACTGCCTGGAGACGCTTGAGGAAATCGGCGTCGAGAACGCCGGCTATTTTCGCGAAGGGGGCGGCGAAAAATTCGCGGCGATCCCCTGCCTCAACGACAGCGCGGAAGGCGTTCGCGTGATCCTGAACCTCGTGCAGCGGGAATTGTCGGGCTGGCTGTGAACGACGGGCGACCCCTTACCAAGCCGCCAAGGGCGGCCTATATCGGAGGCGCTTTGCGCCCGTCTTGACCGGGCGCCAGGAGGTTCGCACAACGATGAACGACGCCAATCCAATTTCTCCCGCCCGCATCGCCGCCGCCCAGGACAAAATTCCCGTCACCGTGCTCACCGGCTATCTCGGCGCCGGCAAGACGACCTTGCTCAACCGGATTTTGAGCGAGCCGCACGGCCGCCGCTACGCGGTCATCGTCAATGAATTCGGCGAGATCGGCATCGACAACGAGCTTGTCGTGGGGGCCGACGAGGAAGTCTTCGAGATGAACAACGGCTGCATTTGCTGCACCGTGCGCGGCGATCTCATTCGCATCATCGAGGGACTGATGAAACGCAAGGGGACCTTCGACGCGATCATTGTCGAGACGACGGGCCTCGCCGATCCCGCGCCCGTCGCGCAGACGTTCTTCGTCGATCCGGACGTGCGGACTCTGGCGCGGCTCGACGCCGTCGTCACGGTGGCCGACGCCAAATGGCTCGCCGCCCGGCTGCGCGACGCGCCCGAGGCCAAGAACCAGATCGCCTTCGCCGACGTCATCGTGCTGAACAAGACCGATCTCGTCTCGCCCGCCGAATTGCGCGAAGTCGAGGCGCGCATTCGCGCGATCAATCCTTACGCGAAGTTGCATCGCGCGCAGCGCTGCGACGTGGCGATCGCCGACGTGCTGGAGCGCAAGGCGTTCGATCTCGACCGCATCATCGAAATCGAGCCCGATTTCCTCGAAGTCGACGACCATGACCACGACCATCATGACCACGATAACCATCATGCGCACGGCGAGGGGCTCAAGCATTATCACGACGAACACATGCAATCGATTGCGCTGCGCCTCGACGGCGATGTCGATCCGGAAAAATTCATGCCCTGGATCACCGATCTGACGCAGACGCAGGGGCCGAACATCCTGCGCTGCAAGGGCATCGTCGCCTTCGCCGGCGAGCCGCGGCGCTTCATCTTCCAGGGCGTTCACATGATGCTCGACGGCGAGCCGCAACGCGAGTGGCAGGCCGGCGAGAAGCGCGGCTCGAAAGTTGTTTTCATCGGACGCGACCTGAAGGAAGAGGATATCCGCCAGGGTTTCCTCGCCTGCGCGGCGTGAGGCGCGGTTCGCGCCCCGCGAAGTCGGCTGCGCGCGTCAACCTTCGCCGGAGGCGGGCGGCGCGAGGGCGGACGGCGTGAACGATCCGGGTTCCTCGCTGACCCGCAATGTGCGGATGTTCGACGCCGGCGCGCATGTCGGTGCCGCCGGGTTTCTTGACGATGCGCCGGTCTTCGGGCTCGGCGACGGCGCCGTTTTGCTGGGCGAGCCCGGCCAAGCGCGGCGCGTCGTCGCGCATCCCGGCGGCTCCATTCTCGTCGCGGTCAACGACGGCAAGCGGCTGCTGACCGGCGGCGACGACGGTCGCGTCGTTTCAACGGCGTCGGACGGCGCCATGCGCGCGATCGCCGACGAAAAGGGCCGCTGGATCGACGCGCTGGCGATGCGGGCGGGAAACGTCGCCTGGAGCGCCGGGCGCGAGGTTCGCAGCCGGGACGGCGCCGGCGTCGTCAGATCCTATGTCGCGCCGACGACGGCGCGCGGCCTGAGCTTCATGCCCAAGGGCTACCGCCTCGCGATAGCCCATTACAACGGCGTCTCGCTCTGGTTCCCCAATGTCG
>JBEKSH010000767.1:0-2719 GCA_049517235.1 Roseiarcus sp.
CTGGGTCTGCTCGGGCGTGAGGCCGAACTGGTTCGCCAGATTGTTGACGCCCTGTCCGTCGTGGGCGGCCTGAATGATATCGTTGAGCGTCATCGCGAAGCCTCCCCGTGTCGATCGCCGGCGATCGGCGCCCCAACAGCCTAATGCTTTTCCATCCGCCTTGCGAGCCGCGCCGTCACCCAATAGGCGGCGATCACCGCGCCGACGCCAAAGATGGCGGCGCCGGCGGCGGCGCCGAGCATCGCGCCTTCCACGCCATGGTCAGGTCCGCCAAGTCTGGCGCCGACAGACACGAACGGAATCGTTCCCAAAGTGGCGCGGCCCCAGTTGAAGATTGTCGCCAGCAGCGGAAAGCCGAGATTGTTGAAGGCCGTGTTGGCGACGAAGAGGCAGGCCATGAACAGCCACGCCGAGACGCCGTAGGTGCAGAAGAACGTCACGAGGCGCGCATTGTCGGCGTGCGCGTCGAACGCCCAGTTGATCGCCGGGCTGGCGATGAACAGGACGGCCCAGGCGACGAGGACATAGCCGACCGAAAGCAGGAAAGAATCGGTCAAGGCGCGGCGAACGCGGTACATCAATTTCGCGCCGAGGTTCTGGCCCAGTATCGGGCCGATCGACGCGGTGAGCGCGAAAATGGCGCCAAAGGCGACGGGGATGATGCGGTCGGTCGTGGCGACCGCCGCGACCCCGGCTTCGCCGAAGTCCGAGATGACGCGCGTAATATAGATGGCGGCGGCCGGCGTCGCCAGATTGGTCAGGATCGCCGGAGCCCCGATGGCCATGATCGGCCGCAGATCGCGCCAAATTGCGCGCCATTGAGGGCGCGCGACAAGGTCGTGAACATGCATCGCGCCATAGGCGCCGACGCCAAGAAACACCAGCCGCGAAATGACCGTCGCCCAGGCCGCGCCATAGACGCCCAAGCCGAATCCGAAAATCAGCAGCGGATCGGTGAACGCCGTCACGGCGCCGCCCACCAGCGTCACATACATCGCGCGTCGCGCGTCGCCCGTCGCGCGCAGCACGCTTTGCAGGACCATGCCCAAAACCATCGGGATATTGGCCGGCACGGTGATGGCGAGGAACTGATAGGCGACTTCGCCCGCGCGGCCGTGCGCATGCAGCGCGTGCTCAAGAATCTGGCCGCGAAAAAGGAAGAGCCCGAAAGTGATGACCGCCGAGACGATGACGGAGATCGCCAATCCCGAGGCTGCCAGGCGTCTCGCCCTTGGCCGGTCACCGGCCCCGAGCGCCCGCGAAACGGTGGCCGCGACGGCGATCGTCAGGCCGATGTTGATCGACATGGCGAGAAACAGAACCTGGCTCGCATAGCCGACCGCCGCCTTCAGCGACTGATCGCCCAGGCGCGAGACATAGAGCAGCGACAACAGATCGACGACGAAGATCGCCATCAGGCCGACGGCGCCCGTCGCCGTCATGACCGCCACATGACGCATCGTCGAGCCTTGCGTGAAGACAGGGCGCGGCTTGACGGGGACGGCGGCGGACGCGGCGGTCAAGGAGCTGTTCCCGTTGGCGACGAAATGATCGACGCTCATAAAGCCAATCGAGGCGTTGCGCCAGTTCAAGCAACCGCGCGCCCCGGACTTCACGGCCGATCGCCGCAAGACCGCGTCACGCGCCCTATTGACTTAGCCCGCCGGCTTCCCGAAAACCCTGATCTCGCCGGTGGGCCCGCCTATGTCGCAAAAGCCAAAGCTTCGTATCGTCCTGTGCGCGCCGCGCGGCTTTTGCGCGGGCGTCGTGCGCGCGATCGACGTGGTCGAACGCGCGTTGCAGATCTACGGGGCGCCGGTCTACGTGCGGCATGAGATCGTGCACAACAAATATGTCGTCGAATCGCTGAAGGCCAAGGGCGCGGTGTTCATCGAAGAGCTGAGCGAGGCGCCGGCCGGCGCGGCGCCGGTGATCTTCTCCGCGCACGGCGTCGCCAAGAGCGTGCCGGAAGAGGCGCGGGCGCGCGGCCTGTTCACGATCGACGCGACCTGCCCTCTGGTCACCAAGGTCCATCGCGAGGCGCAGGTTCATTTCAAGCGCGGCCGCAAGGTCATTCTGGTCGGTCATGCCGGCCATCCCGAAGTGATCGGCACGATGGGCCAGCTGCCGGCCGGCGCCATCGTCCTGGTCAGCTCGGTCGATGAGGTCGAAGCGCTGACATCGTCGAGGCGCTCGCCAGGCGGTTCCCCGGGATCGTCGCGCCGGCGCAGGAGGATATTTGTTACGCGACGACCAATCGCCAGGAGGCGATCAAGCGCGCCGCCCCGCTGGTCGAGGCGGTGATCGTCGTCGGTTCCGGCAATTCCTCCAACTCGCAAAGGTTGGCCGAAGTGGCGGCGCGGGCCGGCTGCAAAATCTCCCGCCTTCTGCCGAGTGCTTCGGAGATCGACTGGGAGACTTTCGGCGCGATCCGTTCGCTCGCCATAACCGCCGGCGCCTCGGCGCCCGAGATTCTCGTCGAGCAGGTCATCGACGCTTTCGCCGAGCGCTACGACATCGCCGTCGAGACGCTGGCTGCGGCCGATGAGACCGTGTTCTTTCCGCTGCCCCGCTCGCTGCGCCAACAGGCGGCGCCGGCCTAGTCACCCGATTCAATCAGATTGAAGGGTATAGGTGCTTGAGTTTGATGCGTGCGGTGGGCGTGGTGAATTGCCAGTTGGCCTTTGTGTTGTGGGCGTTGCGCTGGCGCTCCCAGGCG
>JBEKSH010000768.1:0-3887 GCA_049517235.1 Roseiarcus sp.
CCGATCCGTTTTTCGACGCCCACCTTTAAGGAATATGCGTCCGGCGAATTGACCGGCTGCTCCAAGAATTCCTTCCCCGCCTTTTCCGTCACCGCCGGAGCCTGCGCCCTCGATTGCGATCATTGCCAGGCCAAGATTCTCGCGCCAATGATTCCCGCGACCGACCCGCAGACGCTCGATCGCAAGGTGCGCGATCTCGCGCTTCTGCAGGGCTTGCAGGGGTTCCTCTTGTCGGGAGGCTCCAACCGGCGCAACGAAATCAAATACGAGCGCTATTATCCCGTCGTTGAAAGACTGAAACGGGATTTTCCGCATCTGAAAATCGCCATCCATTCGGCTCTCCTGGACGCGGCGCGCGCCCGGCGGATGGAAGCCGCCGGCGTCGATACGGCGATGATGGATGTGATCGGCGCGCAGGAGACGATCCGCGAGGTCTATCATCTCGACCGCGGCGTGGCCGACTTCGAGGCGACGCTCGCCGCGCTCTGTTCGACCGGGATGGAGGTCGTCCCGCATATCGTCATCGGACTGCATTACGGGCGCCTGTTGGGCGAAACCGATGCGCTTGACATTGTTTCGCGCCACGCCGTGCACTCGCTCGTCCTGGTGGTGGTCATGCCGTTCTATGGCCGCGACGGCATGTTCGCGACGCCCGCCACAGGGGAGGTCGGACGGATTTTCATCGAGGCCCGCGCGCGCATCCCCGATCGTCCCGTCCTGCTCGGTTGCGCCCGCCCCGCCGGCATGCACAAACGCGTCACCGACGCCTACGCCGTGATGGCAGGCCTCGACGGCGTCGCTTTTCCCGCCGAGGGCGCGGTCGGGGTGGCCAAGGCGATTGGCCGCCCGTTCACGCAGCAGCATGCCTGCTGCTCGGTCAAGATCGGCGGCCAGACCGGAAAACTCGCGTCGTGCGCCGCATGAGCGCGCGCGGCCGCTTCGAACTGATCGTCGTCGGCATGGGGCCGGCGGGGGCCAGCGCGGCCGGCGCGGCGGCCAAGCGCGGCATGCGCGTCCTCGGGCTCGACCGCAAGCGCGTCGCCGGCGCGCCGGTGCAATGCGCCGAATTCGTGCCGGGTCCGCTGCGGGGGGAAATCGCCGATCTCACTCGCGCCGTCCGACAGCCGGTCAACGCCATGATGACCATGGTTGGCGACGAAGACTCGACCGAAACGCTCGATTTTCGCGGCGCGATGATCGATCGAGCGACGTTCGACTCGATGTTGGTCGACGCGGCCGAGAAGGCCGGCGCGCAGATCCGCCTCGGCGCGGCGATCAAGTCGATCGGTCGCGACGGGCTCGCGCTGCAGGACGGGCGAATGATCGACGCCGGCATCGTCATTGGCGCCGACGGTCCGCGCTCTCTGGTGGGCAAGGCGATGGGCGCGGTCAACGCCCAGATCGTCGAGACGCGGCAAGTCACCGTCCCGTTGCGAAAGCCCCATCAGGCTACGGATATTTTCCTCTCGCCGGACTATCGCGGCGGCTACGCCTGGCTGTTTCCCAAGGGCGAGGTCGCCCATATCGGGCTGGGGCTCGAACCCGCCTTGCGCCATCGGCTGAAGCCGCTGCTGAGCCAATTGCATGCGAAACTGGTCGCGCAGAAACGCGTCGGGCCTGAAATCCTCGCGCTGACCGGCGGCGCCATTCCGGTGGGCGGCATGCTGCGCGCGGTCGGCCGGATCGGCGGGCGCGTCGCCATGCTGGCGGGCGACGCGGCGGGGCTGACCAATCCGGTCACCGGCGCAGGCATCGCTGCGGCGGTTGTCTCAGGCAGGATGGCCGGGACCGCCGCCGCGTAAGGGCGCCGACGCCGATTATGCGCTCGAGCTGGCGGAGCTGTTCGGCGTTTCGCTGGATCGCGCGCTGACGCGACGGCGCGAACTCCTCAGCGCCTATGCCGGGGGCGCCCAGCCTGGCCCGGTCGAGATGCGCCGGGGCTGGATCGCCTTTCCCGAATATTGGGCGTCGCATCCTGCGGCTCCGTCCGCGCCGATTGAAAGGCCAGGCGCATGACTTGTCTCAAGCCGGAATCGCGTGGTCCCGCGCCGTCCCTCGCCGGCGGGCCCGATTTCAACGCGGCGGCGCAGATGCAGCCGCGCGCGCCCGCGCCAACGCCGAAGGAGCGCCGCAACGGCGCCCCTGTCAAAGCGGGCGGCGTCGCGCCGCGGGGCGTCTACCAGCCCAACTACAACATCCAGACGCCGCGGATGCGTTCGCCCGACTATGTCCAGATGTCGACGGCTGCGGCGATCACGCTTGGCGTCATGTCGGGCAAGATGCATCGCTGCGGCTGCACCCACTGCCTTAACCTGTTGTTGACTTATCCTGAAGGTTGCCGCGCCAATTGCGCCTATTGCGGCTTGGCGCGCCACCGCGAAGCCGACCGCGATTACGCGGACCGGAATTTCATTCGCGTCGATTGGCCCGCCGTCCCGATGGCCGATGTGATCGATATCGTCGCGCGCCAGGGCGCGAACAGCCCGTTTCACCGCATGTGCATTTCGATGATCACGCATCCGCGCTCGGACGACGACACGGTCAGTGTTCTCAAAGCGTGGACCGATCGGATCGACCCCAACGCCATTCCAGTCTCGATCCTGTCGAATCCGACGACGATGCCGCGCGCCGACGTCGCGCGCTTGAGGGATATCGGCGCCGAAATCTTCACTGTGGCGCTTGATGCGGCCACGCCGGAAATCTTCGACCGCACGCGCGGCAAAGGCGTCGATTCCCCACATTCCTGGCGCAAGTACTGGGAGATTCTCGATGACGCGCGCGACATATTCGGGCCGCAGAAATTCGGCGCGCATATCATCGTCGGCATGGGCGAGACCGAATACGACGTTCTGAGCCTCGTGCAGCAGCTCGTCGACATCGGCGGCCACAGCCACATGTTCTGCTTTTTTCCGGAGAAGGGGTCGCTGATGGATCATCTGCCTGCGACGCCGCGCGATCAGTGGCGGCGGGTTCAACTGGGCCGCTACATCATCGACTATGCCGGCGGGCGCGTCGAGAACATGCGCTTCGACGAGGCGGGGCGGGTGATCGAATTCGGCCTGCCGAGGGCGGAGCTCGACGCGATTATCGACCGGGCGGCGGCGTTTCGCACCTCCGGCTGCCCTGGCAAGTTCGCCGAAGATATTTCGGCCTGCGACCGGCCCTACGGCGACTCGCCGGCGAGCAATATCGCGAGTTTCCCGTTCCAGCCGAATAGGCGGGATGTCGCGCGGATCCGGCGCCAACTCGCACTGACCGAGAAGGGGACGTAACGTGAGGCGGCCGTTCCGCGTCATCGACACCGGCGTGCGTGAAGGCCGGCTCAATATCGCCTTCGATCAGGCGTTGATCGATGGGCACAGGCTGGGAGCGAGTCCCGATACGATCCGCTTCTTGCAGTTCAGGCCATCGGCGCTGGTCGGGCGCCACCAGGCGCTGTCGAGCGAAATTGATCTGGACTATTGCCGCGCTCACGGCATCGGCCTCGTGCGGCGCATTACCGGCGGCGGCGCGCTCTATATGGACGAAGGCCAATTCGGTTTCGAACTTGTTTTCAAACGCCAAACGCTGGGACTGGGCTCGCTGAACGAAGTCGCGCAAGCCATATGCGAGGCGGCCGCGGACGGGTTGAGCGCGCTTGGCGTGAACGCTCGCTACCGTCCGCGCAACGACATCGAGGTCGACGGTCGCAAGATCAGCGGCACCGGCGGCTTCTTCGACGGCGACACGATCTTCTATCAGGGCACGGTTCTCGTGGAGATGGATGCGAACACCATGCTCGCGGCCTTGAAAGTGCCGCAGGAGAAGCTCGCAAGGCGCGCGCTCGATTCGGCTGGCCGACGCGTGACGACGCTGCGGGAATTGCTCGGCGCCGCCATGCCGGCTCT
>JBEKSH010000769.1:0-3671 GCA_049517235.1 Roseiarcus sp.
GCCTGTGAGAAGGCGAGCCGCCGCGCGGCGGCGTCTTGCCCACCCACAGGCGCATCGACGAAGAATCGCTCGCGCAGCCGCGCGACGCCGTCTGCATGGATCGGGTCCGGGATGAAGACGCGCGGCATGCTCATCGAAAAGCAGCCTCCGCGCGAGCGCCGCAACGGCGCCGGAGCCTGGCTCGCGCCAGAGCGGGCGACATGCTATGCACAAGCGCCGCCGGAGCATCGCCATGCCGCATATTACCGTGGAATATTCGAGCAATCTTGAGGTCGGGGTGAGCGTGCGCACGCTGATCGACGAGCTGCATCGAACCGTCGTGCGATCCGGATTGTTCGAACCGGCGGCGGTGCGGACCCGCGCCTTGCCGCGCAACGTCTATCGCGTCGCCGACGGGGCGCCGGAGAACGTCTTTCTGCATATCATCGCGCGGATTCGCGCCGGGCGAACGGTGGAGGATCGAAAGGCGCTGGGCAACAGCCTCCTGCAATCCGCCAAGGACGTTGTCGCCACGCTGCCGAAGCCGACGCCGATCGCCTTGACCGTCGAGGTTCATGAAATCGATCCCGAGATGCTCTTCCGGCATATGACGATCAAATAGCGTTCGGCCGTCGCCTACCGCTTTCCCTTGCCGCTGATCGCTGAAAGCGTCGTCGAGGTCGCGATCGCCTCGCGGTCGAATTTGACTTCGATGATCGCCGGCTTGCCGGAAGCGACGGCGCGCTCGAAAGCCGGCGCGAATTCTTCGGTCGCCGCGACCGTCTCGCCGTGCCCGCCATAGGCGCGGGCGACCGCGGCGAAATCGGGATTGACGAGATCCGTCGCGATGACCCGGCCCGGATAGTCGCGCTCCTGATGCATGCGGATGGTGCCATGGACGCCGTTGTTGACGATCACCACCACCACAGCGGCGCGGTACTGCACGGCGGTGGCGAATTCCTGGCTGGTCAGCTGGAAACAGCCGTCGCCGGCGAACGCGACGACGCTTCGCTCGGGGTATTTCAGCTTGGCGGCGATCGCCGCGGGGAGCCCGTAGCCCATCGTCCCCGAGGTCGGCGCGAGTTGCGCTCCATAGCGGCGAAAACGGAAGAAGCGGTGCACCCAGCCGGAATAGTTGCCGGCGCCGTTCGTGAGGATCGCGTCGTCGGGAAGACGCTGCCGCAGCCAGGCGACGATCTCGGCGAGTTGGACCGCGCCGACGTTCTTCGTCGGCGCCGACCACGCGCGAAAAGACGCGTTCGCGGCGCGCGTCTCGACGCCCCAAGCGATTGCATTCGGCGGCTGGAGGCCTTCGAGCGCCGCGACGAAGGCGGTCGGGCTCGCATTGAAGGCGAGCGTCGGCCTATAGACGCGGCCAAGCTGCTCGGAGCCCGGGTGGACATGGACGAGCGCCTGGCGCGGTTCGGGAATGTCGATCAGCGTGTAGCCCGAGGACGGCATCTCGCTCATACGGCCGCCCACGAGGAGGAGGACGTCGGCCTCCTTCACCCGCCGGGCAAGCGCAGGGTTGACGCCGATGCCGACGTCGCCGGCATAGTTTGGATGGTCGTGGTCAAACAACATTTGCCGCCGGAACGAGCAACCGACGGGAAGATCGAAGCGTTCGACGAAGCGGCGCATGCCGCCGACGGCGGCCTCGCTCCACCGCGAACCGCCGAGGATGACGAACGGCCTCTGCGCCGCCCAGAGCATTTCCTGGAGCTCCGCCATTTGCGTAAGTCCGGGAAAGCTCTCGACCTGCGCCCAGGGCTCGGCGTCGGCGACGACGGCGGATTCGCGCACGACCTCGCCGAAGAATTTCTTCGCGTCGATCTCTTGAAACGCCTCGCGGCCGCGCATCCGCCGCGCGACCTGGCCGAGCAGAAGGATCATCGGCGTCGAATCCTGGCGCCCGACATGGAGGCCGGCCGAAGCGTTGGCCGCGCCGGGCCCGCGCGTCGCCATTACGATCCCTGGGCGGCCCGTGAGCTTGCCCCAGGCTTCGGCGGCCATCGCGGCGCCGCCTTCCTGGCGAAAGACGGTGACCGAGATCGGAGAATCATAGAGGGCGTCGAGAAGGGCAAGATAGGATTCGCCGGGCACGCAGAACGCGCGATCGACGCCGTTCCGCGCAAGCGCGTCGGCAAGTATCCGTCCCCCTGTCCGCGAAACGCCGGGCTGGGTCATGACGGATTGACCTCGGGTCTGGCCATGCTCTTTGAAACTCCGTGACCGCTTCCCCCGCCGCCAGGTCCCTCGAAGACGCGGGAGCACGCGTTTTCGATATGCGTGCGCATGGCGAGGCGGGCTGCGTCCTTGTCCCGCGCTTCGATCGCCTCGAACATCACGACGTGTTCGGTCTGGACAGTGCGCAAGTGCTCGAGGGGTCGCGTGAGGGTCAGGCTACGCGCCAGATTGATCGCGAACTCGATCGGCATGCGGATCGATTGCATCACCGCTTCGAAAAACTCATTGCCGGATGCGCGCGCCACCGCGAGATGGAATTCAAGGTCCGCGCTCATGCCGACCATGCCGTGGGCGGTCGCCGTCTCCATCCGGTCCAGCCCTTCGCGCATGATCAGCAGCATCTCGGGCGTGCGGTTCTGGGCCGCGTAGTAGGCCGCCTCACCTTCGACGCCCATCCTGAATTCATAACATTTCCTCACTTCGGCGAGGCTGTTGACCGGCCCGAAGCCCGCCGCGACAGCCGTGCGAGGTGGAAGAACGGCCCGTTTCTGAACGTAGCTGCCGGAGCCCTTTCGCGACACGATGACGCCCATGACGCGCAGGCGCGACAACGCTTCCCGAATAACCGGCCGGGAGACGCCGAAGCGGTCGGCGAGTTCACTTTCCGCCGGGAGCCGGCTGCCCTCGCTGAATTCCCCGCGTTCGATCAGTTCCGCCATACGGTCGGAAAGCTGGTCGCCAAGCCGCGCCGCCGGCACGACCGCCCCCCAATCGATGTTGTCGGAAGCAAGAGGTAGTTCGGTCCAGTGATGTTGTCTGACAGGTTCCAACGGCATCTGAACGATCTCGCGACGTGGAAGGGCGCGCCACTGACCCCGAAAAGCCGAAGCACCGGCCTATTCTCGATCAAAATCAGATTGACAGGTTTACTGAATTCCTTTACTTGAATTTACAGGAGCATGCAAGCAATTGATCGGTTGGTCCGCGCCGGGCGTATCCTGAGCCAGATCGCTTCCTGCAGGCTGGGGCGCCGTGGTCGCCGGGCGTGACCTGCCGGAGTCTTCGATTCGCGATGTCGCCGCCGACACGCGCCGCTAACGTCGCTGGGTGAACCGGCGCAGGGAAAGCAGGGAGGAGGAAACTCCAATGGATGCTGATCGGCAGACCATTGCCGCGTCCGGCTCGATCGGGGAGCCCGGGGAAAGCGCGCCGGCGGACGGCGATGATCTCTTGATCGTGCGGGACGTATCGAAGCAATTCGGCGGAACCCAGGCGCTGAGCGATGTCGGCATGCGTCTGAACGCCGGCGAAATCCTGGCGCTTCTGGGTGAGAACGGGGCCGGCAAGTCCACCCTGATCAAGATTCTCGCCGGGGTCTACACGCTCGACAAAGGCAGCGTGACCTTTCGCGGCGCCGACGTCACGGGCTCCCTCAGGCGCCTGCCTATCGCTTTCATCCATCAGGATCTCGGCCTGATCGATTGGATGACGGTCGCCGAGAACAT
>JBEKSH010000770.1:0-2873 GCA_049517235.1 Roseiarcus sp.
CGGTCGGCCGCCCTCCGTTCGCCGCCAGACGCGGCCCAGGCGGCGCAACAGAGAATACGACGCATGACGATAGCCCGCCTGTTCGCAGCCCTCTTTCTGCTCTGTTGTTTCGGCGCCGCCGGGTCCGCGGCGCGGGCGGACGCGCTGGACGACACGCTGGCGCTGTTCCTCGACGACAAATTTCCGCAGACCGAGAAGGCGATCGGCCAACTCGCGCTGAGCGGCGCGCCGACGGGAACGCAGATTCTCGAAGCGCTCGCCGACAACCGGCTTTTCATCGACAAGGGTTCGAACGCGATCGTCTTCAAGAACGCCGCCGGCGATATTTTCAATGCGAAGACCGGCGGGAAGGCGGCGAACGTCAACGCCGACGCGCTCAAGAAGGTGCGCGTCAACAATGCCCTGCGCAGCGCCATCGACGCCGCGATGGGCTCGATGACGCTCGCCTCCCCCGATCCCGCCAAACGCATCGCGGGCGCCGACGCGGTGTTCAAATCCCACGACGCCAAGGTTCTGCCCGCCGTCGATGCGGCGCTCGCCAGGGAAAAGGACGCGGGCGCCGCCCAAGCCTTGCGTCAGGCGCGCGCCGCGATCCTCGTGCTCAGTTCCGACGCCCCCGAGGCTGACCGTCTGGCGGCCGTCGAAGTCTTGAAAGAGCGCGCCGACCAGGATGCGCAGGGCTTGCTCGATGAAATGACGCAGAAAGCCGGCGAGGGCCCGCTCAAGACGGCAGGGCTCGCGGCTCTCGCATCGATCAAGACCCGTCTCGCGCTTTGGGATATCGTACAGAACCTCTGGTACGGCCTGTCGGCTTCGTCGGTGCTGCTGCTCGCCGCGATCGGCCTGGCGATCACCTTCGGCGTGATGGGCGTCATCAACATGGCGCATGGCGAAATGGTCATGCTCGGCGCCTATTCCACCTTCATCGTGCAAAGCCTGCTTCCGCCGGCGCTCGCCCAGTGGTCGCTCGCCATCGCGATCCCTCTCGCGTTCCTTGTGGCGGGATGCGTCGG
Source organism: Roseiarcus sp. (assembly GCA_049517235.1). Classification (GTDB taxonomy): domain Bacteria; phylum Pseudomonadota; class Alphaproteobacteria; order Rhizobiales; family Beijerinckiaceae; genus Roseiarcus. The sequence goes on from JBEKSH010000770.1 coordinate 1,014, forward strand.
CATCCTGATCGAGCGTCTGGTGATCCGCTTTCTCTATGGCCGACCGTTGGAGACCCTGCTGGCCACCTGGGGCGTTTCGTTGATTTTGCAACAGCTGGTGCGAACGGTGTTCGGCGCCAACAACCGCCAGGTCAGCGCCCCCGCCTTCATGTCGGGCTCGATCAAGGTCGGCGGCATCGAGATAACGACGGGACGGCTGTGGATCATCGTGCTCGCGATTCTTGTCTTCGCCGCGCTGCAGTTGCTGCTGCGCGCGACGTCGTTCGGCCTGCGCATGCGCGCGGTGACGCAGAACCGGCGGATGGCGGCGGCGATGGGCATCTCGACCGGGCGCATCGACATGCTCGCCTTCGGCCTCGGCTCGGGCATCGCCGGCATCGCCGGCGTTGCGCTGTCGCAGATCGACAACGTCTCGCCCAATCTCGGCCAGGGCTACATCATCGACAGCTTCATGGTCGTCGTGCTCGGCGGCGTGGGCAATCTGTGGGGCACGCTGCTCGGCGCTCTTACGCTCGGCGTCGCCAACAAGCTGCTTGAGCCGTTCGTCGGCGCCGTGCTCGGCAAGATCATGCTGCTGATCTTCATCATCCTGTTCATTCAAAAGCGCCCACGCGGCCTGTTCGCGCTGAAGGGCCGGGCGGTGGAGGCATGATCGCGGTTCGTTTTCTCGCCAAGCTCGACCGGCTGGGTCTCGCCTTCATCGTTCTCATGTTGGCGGTGGCGATCGTCGTGCCTGTCCTCGCACTGGCCATTCCCGCCAGTTCGGCCTTCGCCATTCCACCCTATGTCGTGGCGCTGCTTGGCAAATATCTCTGCTACGCGCTGCTCGCGCTGGCGCTTGACCTGGTCTGGGGCTATTGCGGCATTCTCTCGCTCGGCCATGGCGCATTCTTCGCGCTCGGCGGCTATGCGATGGGCATGTATCTGATGCGCCAGATCGGCGCGCGCGGCGTCTACGCCAATCCGATCCTGCCCGACTTCATGGTGTTCCTGAACTGGAAGGAGCTGCCCTGCCCGACTTCATGGTGTTCCTGAACTGGAAGGAGCTGCCGGTCGCCTGGTGGGGCTTCCACTCCTTCGCCTACGCGTCGCTGATGGTGATGCTGGTGCCCGGCGTGCTCGCCTTCGCCTTCGGCTGGTTCGCGTTCCGCTCGCGCGTCACCGGCGTCTATCTGTCGATCATCACCCAGGCGCTGACCTACGCGCTGAAGCTCGCCTTTTTCCGCAACGACTTCGGCTTCGGCGGCAACAACGGCCTGACCGACTTCAAGGACGTTCTCGGCTTCAAAGCTACCTCATCGGCCGGGCGATCGTCGCTTCGAAATACGGCAAGGCGGTGATCGCGATACGCGACGCTGAGAGCCGCGTCCGCTTCATCGGCTACCGGGTCGAGAACTACAAGCTGTTCGTCTTCGTCGTTTCGGCGGTGATGGCGGGCATCGCCGGCGCGCTCTACGTGCCGCAGGTCGGCATCATCAAGCGAGTTCGATCCCGCCAACTCGATCGAGGCGGTGATCTGGGTCGCGGTCGGCGGCCGCGGCACGCTGGTCGGCGCGGCGCTCGGCGCGGTGACGGTCAATTTCGCCAAGACCTATTTCACCGGCGCCTTCCCGGAATACTGGCTCTACGCGCTCGGCGGCCTGTTCGTGCTGGTGACCCTGTTCCTGCCCAAGGGGCTGATCGGCCTGTTGAACCTGCGCCGGCGCGCCGCCAAGCCGACGCCGCCGTCGACGGCAACGCTGGCGCAGCAGGAGGAGGGGGCGCGATGAGCGAAGCGGACAAGCTCGAACTCACCGGCTCGCTGCTCTATCTCGACGGCGTCAGCGTCTCCTTCGACGGCTACAAGGCGCTGCGCGGCCT
>JBEKSH010000771.1:0-3433 GCA_049517235.1 Roseiarcus sp.
CGCGCCGCAAGCCTCGCCAACGACAAGGAGCGGCTGACGGCGCTGGTCGCGGCGCGCCAACATTCGCTGGCCGACGCCGAGCAGGCGCTGGGCTCCGAGCGTGACCGCGCCGCCGATCTGGCGCGTCAGGCGGCCACTCTCAAAGAATTGATCGCCCGCATGGAAGCCGAGATCGGCCCCGCCAAAGCGGCGGCGGCGGCGGCCCGCGCGGCTGACGAGGCGGCGGCGGCCGAGGTCAAGACGCGCGCCGCGGCGGCGCAGACGAAGGACCCCGCGCGGCTGAAACCGGCGATCCCGTTCGCCGAAGCCAAGGGGCTGATCGCGCTGCCGGCGGCCGGCACGATCCTCAAGGCGTTTGGCGCGCCCGACGCCTTCGGCGGCGCGGAAAGAGGCGTCTCGATGGCGACGCCGGCCGCCGCGACGGTCGCCTCGCCGATCGACGGCTGGGTCGCTTTCTCCGGTCCTTACCGGACCTATGGGCAACTCTTGATAATCAACGCGGGCGGGGGCTATTATATGGTGCTGGCAGGTATGGACCGAATCAACGTGGGGGTCGGTCAGTTCGTCCTGGCGGGCGAGCCGGTAGCCTCGATGGGCGCCGGTTCGGCGAGGACGGCCGCAGCCGCCGCTATTGGCGCCGCGCAGCCCATTCTCTATATCGAACTTCGAAAAGACGGAGCGGCAATCGATCCGGGGCCGTGGTGGGCGAAGACGGACATCGAAAAGGCACGCGGATGATGCGCAAGGTTTCCTATCTGGTTCTGGGCGCGGCGATTGGCGCGGCGACGGTTGCATGGGGCCCGTCGGCGGCTTCTCTCCTTAGCAGCGGCGCTCGCGCCGCCGCCATCGACACCTATCGTCAGCTCAACCTGTTTGGCGACGTGTTCGAGAAAATCCGCACCGACTATGTGGAAAAGCCCGACGAGGGCAAATTGGTCGAGGCGGCGATCAACGGAATGCTGTCCTCGCTCGATCCCCATTCGAGCTACATGGACGCCAAGAGCTTCCGCGACATGCAGGTCCAGACCAAGGGCGAGTTCGGCGGCCTCGGCATCGAGGTCACCCAGGAAGACGGGCTGATCAAGGTCGTGACGCCGATCGACGACACGCCCGCCGCCAAGGCCGGAATTCTGTCGGGCGACATCATCACTGACATCGATGGCGAGTCCGCGCAGGGCCTGACCCTCAATCAAGCGGTCGACAAGATGCGCGGCGCAGTCAACACGGCCGTCACCTTGAAAATCGTGCGCGGTCCGAAAAAAGACGTCGTCAAGGAGATCAAGATCGTCCGCGACGTCATCAAGATCCAGTCCGTGCGTTCGCATCTCGAGGGCGACGATCTCGGCTACATCCGCATCACCCAGTTCAACGAACAGACCTACGAAGGTCTGAAGAACGCGATGGACAAGTTCCAGAAGGATGCGCCCGGCGACAAGGTGAAAGGCTATATTCTCGATCTGCGCAACAATCCGGGCGGTCTGCTCGATCAGTCGATCGAGGTCGTCAACGCCTTCCTGGAGCGAGGCGAGATCGTTTCGACCCGCGGGCGCAACCCCGATGAGACGCAGCGCTATAGCGCGCGGCCCGGCGGCGACCTGTCGCATGGCAAGCCGCTGGTCATTCTCATCAACGGCGGCTCGGCCTCGGCCTCGGAGATCGTCTCCGGCGCGCTGCAGGACCACAAGCGCGGCACGCTCATCGGCACGCGTTCATTCGGCAAGGGCTCGGTGCAGACAATCATCCCGCTTGGGCAGAATGGCGCCTTGCGTCTGACGACGGCGCGGTATTACACGCCGTCCGATTCAGGCCAAGGGCATCGATCCGGACATCCAGATCCTCGAGGATGTGCCGGACGAGCTGAAAGGCAAGGACGACACCAAGGGTGAGGCCTCGCTCAAGGGCCATCTCAAGAATGGCGAAGATGAGAAGACGGGATCGCAAGCCTACGTGCCGCCCGACGCCAAGAACGACAAGCAGTTGATCGCCGCCGTCGATCTGTTGCATGGCGTCAAGAAAGCCGCCGACCTGATCGCGCCGGAGAAGCCCGCCGCCGCGCCGGCGGACGCCGGCAAGGACCCGGCTGCGTCGACGACCGCCAACCCGCCGGCCGCAGCACCCTCGCCGGACGCCCAGCCAGAAACCGCCAAGCCGAACTGACGCGCTGCTCCCGCCTTCCCCCTCCCGAAAAACGGCGAGGGGCGAGGGGGCGGCGCGGCGGCGCTTCACACGACCAGAAGGCTCTTCACGAGGGCGCTCGCCTTGGCGAAATCCATCTGGCCGGGATAGGCCTCCTTGAGCGCCGCCACGACTTTGCCCATGTCCTTGACGCCCGTTGCGCCGGTCAGCGCGATCGCCGCCTCGACCGCCGTTTTCATGCCCGCTTCGTCCATTTGCTTGGGCAGGAATTCGCTGACGATGGCGATCTCGGCGCTTTCCTGGGCGGCCAGCTCATGGCGTCCGGCTTGCCGGTAAATACCGAGCGATTCCTGGCGCGACTTGACCATTTTGGTGAGCACGGCCAGCTCATCGGCCCTGCTCACGATTTTCCCCGCGCCTCGCAGTTCGATCTCGCGATCCTTCAGCGCGGCCATGATGAGGCGCAGCGTGCCGACGCGAATCTTGTCGCCCGCCTTCATCGCGTCTTTCAACTGTCCGGCCAATATCTCGCGCATGTCTTCAAGCCTTTGCGTTATGTCGCCCCTTAGGGCCTGTCGTCCCGGCCAGTTTCGAACTGCGATCCGAAGCTTGACGCGGCGCCTCCCCGGCGCATAAGCACGGGGCGATTTGGTTTCCCGATGACTCTAGAGCGCGCATGACCCCCGTTCAAGGCGATGGCGATAGGAACGGTTGGACCAGGCCCAGGGCGACGGCGCTGTTGGTCATGGCTGACGGCCTCGTATTGGAAGGTTTCGGTTTCGGCGCGACCGGCGCGGCGGTCGGCGAAGTCTGCTTCAACACGGCGATGACCGGCTATCAGGAGATTCTGACCGATCCGTCCTATGCCGGACAGATCGTCACCTTCACCTTTCCCCATATCGGCAATGTCGGCGCGAATGAGGAGGATATCGAAACGGTCAATCTGGCGGCGACCGCGGGCGCGCGCGGCGTGATCGTGCGCGCCGAGGTGACCGATCCATCGAACTTCCGCGCGACGCGGCGGCTCGACACCTGGTTGAAGGCGCGCGGGGTCATCGGACTTTGCGGCATCGACACAAGGGCGCTGACGAGTTTCATCCGCGAGCGCGGCATGCCGAACGCCGTCGTCGCCCACCAACCCGATGGTCGCTTCGACAGGGATGCGCTGACCGCCCAAGCCGCCGCATGGCCGGGCATTGACGGAATGGATCTTGTGCCGGAGGTGACCTCGGCGCAGCGCTACGAGTGGGACGAAACCAGCTGGACGCTTGGCGAAGGCTATGGCCGGCGGACAAAC
>JBEKSH010000772.1:0-2688 GCA_049517235.1 Roseiarcus sp.
AATGACGCGTCCCATGTCGTCGGGACCAGCCCGGCCGATCCGGCGACCGGGCGAGCGTCCCAAGTCCGATAGGGCAGGTAACCCGCGAAAACCTCGCTTTCGTCGGCGGCGACAAGCACGTCATAGTCGGGCTCGCCCTGGGTCAGAACCGGCATCTGACGCTGAATCTCGACAATCCCGCTATCGGTGCGCCGCGCGCCGCCGGTATCCTTGAACTCGCGTTCGTCGACGATTTTCGCGCCAAAGCGCGTTGCCGAATGGCGCAGCGCCGCGGCGAAGAGCTTGTCCTTGTCGTGCGAGCCGACGATGAGAACCCATTTGCGCCATTTCTTCCAGGCGAGATATTGCGCGAGGCCATCGGCGAGCATCGAGCGCGTCGGCGCGACATGCACGACATTGGCGCGGCAATCCTCTTCGCGCAGCCGTTCGTCCGTCGCTCCGGCGTTGATCAGCACGACGCCGCGCGCTCTTCCGGCGTCGGCAGCCTTCAGAAGACTGTCGGCGTCGAGGTCCGAAACAACAAACGAGACGCCCTCGTCCGCCAGAGCGCCGATCGCTGTGCCCAGGTCGTCCCCCTCGCGGATCCGCCTGTCGATCAGCACGTAACGCTGGTTGATGAAGCGGCCGGTGGTATTGTCGTCGTCAATGGCCAATTGCGCGCCCGCGAGGCCGTCATTGTCGGCGGGAACATCCATCAGAGACAATTTGATCTTCGAGGGGACCCCGTGGAGATAGCCGATCCTGATTTCGATCGGCTCCGCTGCGAGGCATGCGGAGGCCCAGCCCAGAGCCGCGTAAAGACCGATCAAACAGCGCAGCAAAATTACACTCCCGCAGCGCACGTCACAACAATCTAGCGACTCGATGGCGTTGGCGCGCGCGAAACCGACCGAGCGCCCGATCGCGCAAGGGGAGGCGAACGCTTCCCGTGCAAGGATGCCGCGCAAGCCCTTTTTGTCGGCGAGTCTGGCGGATCGCCAAGCGACCCCGTTCATCCCATGTTCGAAGTTTTTTGAACAGAGCGTTGCACGCCGTAGCAGCGGGCGACGGGCGCTCTCGGGGCAGGGTCGCCGCGTCTTCGACGGCGGCGCCATGAAAGGGCGATCGCGACTCGTCGCACGCTCTGCCGTCGGCGCGGGTTCTTCGAGAAAGCGCGCGCCGAACGCCGGCGTTGCGCGCGCGACGCTGGGGCGTGACTACATGTTCGCGCCGGCCATTCGTCGATAGAGGAACGGCGGCGGCGTCTGTTGCGATTCCACTTCCGCGTAGGACGCAAAGCGCGCGTGGTCGGGCGAAAGATGGCAGGCCGGATCGGTCGCCGCGGCGTCGCCGGCGACCGCGAAGGCCTGGCAGCGGCATCCGCCGTAATCGATCTCGCGCCGGTCGCAGGAGCGGCACGGCTCCTTCATCCAGCCCGCGCCGCGGAACGCCTCGAAGGCCGAGCCACGCCGCCAGATATCCGCCAGCGCCCGCTCGCGCACGTTGTCGAAGACCAGGCCCGGCAAGGTTTGCGCGGCGTGGCAGGGCAGCACGCGCCCCGATGGCGTGACGACGACAATCGAGCGGCCCCAGCCGCCCATGCAGGCCTTCGGCAGCCTCGCATAATGATCGTGAATGACGAAATCGAAATTCAGCACGCCCGCCAGACGCGCCTTCGCTTGGTTGACGATCTCGACGGATTCGAGGAATTTCTCGCGCGTGGGAATCAGCGCCGCGCGGTTCTTCTGCGCCCAGGCGTAATACTGGATATGCGCGACTTCGAGCCGCTGCGCGCCGACTTCCGCCGCAAAATCGATGATCTCAGGCAAATGGTCGAGATTTTGCCGGTGCATCGGCGCGTTGATGGTGAGCCCGAGGCCAAGCTCGCGCGTCCATCGCGCGACGTCGCGCTTCTTGGCGACGCCGCCCCGGTAGCCGGAGATGCGGTCGGCGTTGTCGGGGACGATGTCCTGGATCGAAACCTGCACATGATCGAGGCCGATATCGGCGAGCCTCTCCAGATGTTCGCGGGTCAGCAGAACCGCCGCCGTGACCAGATTGGTGTAGAGGCCCGCGGCGACGGCATGGGCGACAATCTGATCGAGATCGCGGCGCGCCGTCGGTTCGCCGCCCGAAAGATGCAATTGCAGCACGCCCATCGCCGCCGCCTGGCGAAAGGCCTCGCCCCATTCCTCGGCGCTGAGTTCCGTATTGGCGCGCTCCAGCTCGAGCGGGTTGGAGCAATAGGGGCATTGCAAGGGGCAGCGATGCGTCAGTTCGGCCAGGAGGCCCGCGGGACCCCCGGCGAACGCCCCGCGGGACAACGCCGCCTGCGAAACAGGACGCGGCGCGAAGTCGTCCGGGCCGTCGCGCAGCAGCCTCTTGTCGGCCAGATCCTGCAACAGCTTGGCGACGTCTTTGGCGATGACGTCGACCGGCGCCGAATAGATTTGCGCCAGATGCGCCGCGATATCGGAAAGGCTGCGCTGGCCGTCGCACAGGCGAAGCACCGCCAGGCCGATCGGATCGACCTCGTAGGCGCGTTCGGGCGCGAGAATCACGTAGCGCTCGCGCGCGCGATCATGATGCAGCCGCGCATAGCGCGTGAAGGCTGGCTTCGACCCCGGCCCGATCACGTAGCGTTGCGCGGCCGGCGAATTATTCATTTGCTTCTCCGGGCCGGAACGCCCCGAGGGGAATCACGCCGGG
>JBEKSH010000773.1:0-3540 GCA_049517235.1 Roseiarcus sp.
ACGCAGACGTCGGCGACTTCGTTGGGCGGACGGTCGCGATCGACTGGCGGATGGATGATCGCGTGATTGATGAACGGCACGCGCTCCTGGCTGAAGCGATACCAGCGCCGCGCGTTGTCCTGATAGGGATCGTAGAAATCGGCGTTGGCGCCGAGCGTGGCGAGGAACGAAGCCTTGTAGTCGGGCGCGCGGCCGACCCAGCCATAGGTGAGGCGCGCCCATTCGGCGATCGCGTCGCGCCCGGCGATCAGGTCGGCCATCGACTTGGGCGCCTTGAAATAGGCGTGGGTGAACCCGCCATTGCCGGTGTCGGTCGGCAGCAGCAGGCGGCTCTTGCGCTTTTCATCGTGCAGCGCGTCATAGAGACGGGCGATCATTCGCGCGGTGTTGCGGAAGGCGGGATGGACGGTGACGTCCTTGACGCGCTCGCCGTAGATATAGACTTCGCGCCCGTCGCGCAGCGATTCAAGATATTCGGCGCCGGTCATCGGCTTGAGGCCGGTCGCGTTGGAATGGCCGTTGGCCTTGCCCGAAGCCGCGCCCGCCTGCGCTTCCATCCCGCGTCCTCCCGTTTTGCGCGCCCCGCCTCTCTCCTGGCTGCTGAGAGTCGAAAGAGGTCGGCGGATTGGCGCCTTGTGTTCGATTATCGAACGGCTGTGCGACTGGCGAACCTTCGTTAGGATAGGATGTGAAATTCAGGGTTGCAAGCAGAAAGATGCGCCGCAGCCACCACCTCGATTTGATTCCGCCAGCCGGCCTGCTCAGTCCGTCGATAGCGCAACCTGGCGCGCGATTTCGCGCAGCCGTGGCAGGAAGCGCTCGCGCATTTCATTGCGCGTCGTGCGATTGGCGTGGGCGCTCACGTCGATGGCGCTGATCAGTCGCTCGCGACGCGTCGTCAGGGCCCGGGCGGCGCGCAGTCCGCGCCACAGTTCCTCATCGGGAAGGAAGCCGAGCTGGATGCGGCCCATCGCCGTGTGCCATGCGGGTAGGCGCGCGCCGACTGCGATCGCGCTCGTCATGATGCGCCGCGTCGGCACGCGCGCGACATAGACGATTTCCGAGCCTTGCAGAACGGAGGACGAGCAGGTCTCGGCGATGTCCTCGCTCAGCTCCTTCATCAGCGGCAGCGCGCGATCGATCCAGTTTTGCGCCGCCAGATAGGCGAAGCCGAGTTCAAGCACGCGCGGCGCTAGAGAGAAATCGCGGCCCGCCTGCTCCACGTAGCCGAGTTCGCCAAGCGTAAGCAGAACCCGGCGAGCGGCGGCGCGCGAAACACCGACCGCCGCCGCGGCCTGCGAAAGCGTCAGGCGCGGCCGGTCGGCGCCGAAAGCGCGGATCACCGCCAGCCCCTTGGCGAGCGTCGCCATGAACTCCTTGTCCGGCGGTTCTTTGAGGTTCTTGGCGTCTGAAATCGGCAATTCCTCCCCCACTCCGGCCGGTCGGCCCCGTGCATATCACTGCTTGCCGTCGAGTGTTCGCTATTCGAACGATCGCGTCCGGTCAAGCCTCTAGATCGTCGTCAGGCTTTCGCGCTCTTAGCACCGCGCCCTGACACGGCCCTCCAAGGCGCGGCTCTGGGTGGTGTCTCAGTTTGAAATCTGGCGCCCTGGACGGCACATTCGCGGCCGGCTTTCGTTTGCTATGTGGTGGCCGGCTGGCGTCAACTAGTTCCCCCCAGCCCGATAGGAAGGGCTTTGACGCGGAAAAATACGCGGCGGGTCTTGATCCCGACCATGTGTCTCTTGAACCGCTGGGCGTATCGGACGAGACCTACAGGGCATGGAATGCGGGATTTTCGCCCTCGGGCGTCAATCGCGGCCGGCTGGCGCTTCCCATCTGCTCGAAGGAAGGATCAGTCATCGCCTACTGCGGCCGAGCGTTGAGCGACCAGCAGCAGCCTGTCCTGATATTCCCCAACGGCGTCACGCCGCAGGAGCATATCTTCGGAGCCGAGCGCGTGAAGGAGGGTGAGCTGTTCTTGGTCGGCGATCCGCTCGATGTTCTCAAGGCATTCGATAGCGGCGTCGAGAACGTCGTGAGCTTTCTCACCGAAGGAATCTCAAGCGCTCAGCTGCAATATCTCAGCGTCCTGATGGACGAGAGGCGGCGCGAAACGATTTCGCTCTTTTGAGGAGGACATGATGCAAGTGATGCTCGACCTCAGCCACGACGATCTGTCGGACGTGCCGGTGGCCGCCGACGTGCTTGAAGTTGTCTCATACGAAGGCGCAAAACCGTACGCGGTCGTGGTTGCCGACCTTCAAGGAGCGCCGTGGTTCGGTCTTATCCATGGAGCGAGCACGGCTCTTTTGCAGGTCCTGTAGATTTCTGCCAGAGGCTCCCGACAGGAGCCTCTTTTCTTGCATTCGCAAGGCAGACTCTCCGAAGCCGATGTAATACCGACTCCGGCTAATTGATTCACGGTTTGATCTGGATTCCCACGGGGGGTGGTGGCGATTAGCGTAGTTTGTCGTGATTCGTTGGTGGAGACCCGATCATGACGAACATCGAGCCGCATGCGGTTTGGCTGCTGGCTTTGGGATATTCGGTCGATGAGGTCGCCAAGCTCCTGTCGTTCTCGACGCGCTGGGTGAAAGCGCTGGTCAAGCGCTACAATGAGGGCGGGCCGGTGCGGCTGGGCGATCAGCGCGCCTACAACGGAACCGAGCCGACGATCCTCACACCGGACGCTCTGGCCGCGCTCACGCAGCGGATCAAGACGCTCCCCGACGATGGCGGGCTTTGGACCGGGCCGAAGATCGCGCGGTGGTTGGCCAAGTTCCATGCCGTCAAGTCTGTTCACGACCAGCGCGGCTTTGATGCGCTCGTCGCCATCGGCTACTCGATCCAGCAGCCTCGTCCGCGCCATCCCGAAGCGGCGGGCGAGGCGGAGCGCGCGGACTTCAAAAAAAACTTGAAGACGCTATCGCACGCGAGCGCGAAGAGCATCCGCACGCCAGGATCGAGATCTGGGCGACAGACGAACACCGCATCGGCTTGAAGCCGATCACGCGAGGCGTGTGGACGCCCATCGGCGAGCGCCCGATCGCGCTCGGGCATCATCCCAAGGCGAATGCAAAGCATTCGTCCGGGCTTCGAATGGCTCTACGTGACAGGGTTCGTCGAACCGGCGACCGGCGCAACAGTGTGGAACATCGCCAACGCAATCAGCAAGCCGTTGTTCGAGCTTGTGCTGGCCGATTTCGCGGCGTCGGTCGGCGCCGGCAAGGCCAAGCGGATCGTGCTGCAACTCGACAATGCTGGCTGGCACGGACCCGAGAACCTCTCCGTCCCCGACGGCGTCCGCCTCATCCACCAACCGCCACACAGCCCCGAACTACAGCCGGCCGAACACCTCCGGGCCTTCGTCGACGAGCCCCTCGCCAACGCTCACTTCAAGACGCTCGACGATCTCGACAAAGTTGTCGCAGATCGTTGTCGCGACCTCGTCGAGCAGCGCCAAATGATCCGAGACAGCACGCTATTCCATTGGTGGCCCGACCCATCCGCAATGAAGTAATCATTCGGAGTTGGTAT
>JBEKSH010000774.1:0-2749 GCA_049517235.1 Roseiarcus sp.
GCGCCGCGCTGCCGCCGCCGCAACCGAAACAGGAGCCGTCGCGCATCCATGTCGCGCCCAAATCCGACGTGGAGAAACTGCTCGCCGGAATCTGGAGCGAAATTCTCGGCGTCGAACAGATCGGCATTGACGACAACTTTTTTGAACTGGGCGGCGGTTCGCTGACGCTGGTGCGAGTTCAAAGCATGATCGGAGAGCGCGCGCGCCGGGACATTCCCATTATCGTGCTTTTCCGTTATCCGACGATCCGCGCGTTGTCGTCCTATCTGGTGGAAGGACATCGCAACGACGTCCTGGTTGGATCGACGAAACGCGGCGAAGCGCGAAAGAAATTCCTGACGCGGCGCACCAGATTTGAGGCGCGTCCTGGTGAGTGAGGCATCCTTGGAACAGACAGATAATGGCGGCCGGGGGTCGCGCGTTGCAATCGTCGGCATGGCGCTTCGTTGCCCCGGAGCGGCGAACGTCGCCGAGTTTTGGTCGAATATGAAGAATGGGGTCGAATCCGTTTCGCTCTACAGCGTGGAAGAGCTGCGGGAGATGGGTATTTCCGAAGCGGTGTTGAAGCTGCCGACTTTCGTCAGAGCCGGCGCGCCGCTGCAAGGACTCGACCTGTTCGACGCCGAGTTTTTCAAATACAGCGCGCGAGAAGCGGAGTTCATCGATCCGCAGCATCGGGTGTTTCTGGAGTGCGCCGTGGAGGCGCTGGAGACCGCCGGCGTCGATCCGGCGCGGCACCCGGGTTCGATCAGCGTGTTCGCCGGCGAAGGCCAGACCCTGTACGGCAACCAGATACTCCCGAACAAAGCAGTGATCGGCGTCGACCGGCAAATGGCCGTGATCGGCAATGACAAAGATTATCTGGCGACGCGAGCTTCATACAAGCTCGGCTTGCGCGGCCCCAGCTTCACAGTGCAATGCGCATGCTCGACCTCGACGGTCGCCGTGCATCTGGCGGTGCAGAGCCTGCTGTCGCACGAATCCGACGTGTCGCTGGCGGGCGGCGTGTCGGTCTCGTGGCTGCGGGGCAAGGGCGGCTATCACTTTGTCGAGGGCGGCATTCTGTCGCGAGACGGACATACGCGCGCGTTCGACGCCGACGCGAGCGGGACGGTGTTCGCCGACGGCGTCGGGGTCGTCGTCCTCAAGAGGCTGGATGACGCGATCGCCGATGGCGACGACATTCAGGCGGTGATTCTGGGGACCGCGGTCAACAACGACGGGTCGACGAAAGTCAGCTACACCGCGCCGGGCGTCGACGGTCAGTCCGCGCCGCCACCGCGCTCGGCGACCCCATCGAAATCGAAGCGCTTCAGCGCGTGTTTCGAACGAAGACCTCCAGAAAGCAATTTTGCGGCATCGGCTCGCTCAAATCGAATTTCGGGCATCTCAACACCATATCCGGGCTTGCCGGTATGATTAAGGCCGCCCTCTGCGTCAAGACCGGCGAGATTCCCCCGAGCATCAACTTCGAAACGCCCAACCCGAAGATCGATTTCGCCGCCTCGCCCTTTTACGTGCCCACTAGGCTCACGAAGTGGTCGGGCCCGACGCCGCGACGCGCGGGCGTCAGCGCCTTCGGCATCGGCGGAACGAACACGGAAATCATCATCGAGGAGCCGCCGCCGGCGATCTCCGAAGCGAGCGCCAAATCGACGCATGTGGCGATTGTCTCCACCAAGAGCGCGACGGCGCTCGAGGCGGCGTGCGCGCGGCTCGCCCAGCATCTGCGCGAGCATCCGGACGAAAACATCGCCGACGTCTGCCATACATTGGCGACGGGCCGAACGCTCTACCAACATGCGCGCGCCGTCATTTGCGCCAGCACGCAGGAGGCCGCGGACGCCCTCGACTCGAACGATCCCAGCGCGGTTGTCGATGGGCTGCGCAGCGTTCCCGGGCAGCCAGTCACCTTCCTGTTCCCCGGCCAGGGTTCGCAGCACATTTTCATGGGTCGCGAACTCTACAAGGAGGAGCCGGTCTTCCGCCGCGAGATCGACCGTTGCGCCGAGCTGTTGAAGCCGCACCTTGGACTCGACATGCGCGCTTTGCTCTTTCCGGCGAACGAGGCGGAGACGGAGGCCGACGAGCTTCTGCGCGACACGCAATATGCGCAGCCCGCCATCTTCTCGGTTTCCTACGCGGTGGCGAAATTATGGATGAGCCTCGGCGTGCGCCCCGCCGTCGCGCTCGGTCACAGCATCGGCGAATTCGCCGCGGCGTGCATCGCCGAGGTCTTCTCGCTCGAAGACGCGCTCCGCGCCGTCGCGGCGCGGGGCCGCCTGATGCAGAGCATGCCGGCAGGGGCGATGCTCGCGGTCATGGCCCCGGCGCAGCAGCTTGAGCTGCTGCTCCCGCCATCCCTTTCGATCGCCGCCATCAATACGCCGACGGCCTGCGTCGCATCGGGCCCGAGCGAAGACATCGCGGCGCTCGAGCGGCAATTGTCGGCCAAGGGGATTTCCTCGACGCCGCTGCACACGTCGCACGCCTTTCATTCGGCGATGATGGATCCGGCGGTTGTCCCCTTCCTCGAAGTGATGCGGGGCATCGAACTCAAGCCGCCGCAGATCGCCTATATTTCGAACGTGACCGGCGAGTGGATCACCGACGAGCAGGCCACCGATCCGGCCTATTGGGGCGAGCAGTTGCGGGCCCCGGTGCAGTTCCACAAAGGGTTGTCCACCATCCATGATCAGGTGTCGACGGTTCTCCTCGAAGTCGGTCCGGGTCGCGCTCTTGGCAACCT
>JBEKSH010000775.1:0-2516 GCA_049517235.1 Roseiarcus sp.
GGGGAGGACGTGCGTTTGCCGATGGCCGTTCCGGGTATCGACGTGGTGATCGGCGCGCACAGCCACACCGAGCTGCGCGAACCGGTCATCATCAATCGGCGCACGCCTGTGGTCCAGAGGGGGAAATATGGCCAGAACCTTGGCGAACTGGTGATCACGTTGGAAGGCGATAAACTGGCAGTCGAGTCCTACCAGCTTCTACCGGTTGACGACACGATTGCAGGCGACCGCACCATTGAAGACGAGATCAATAAGTTCAAGAGGACTGTCACCGAGGTTGTGTTCGCCTCGCGCGGCTATAGCATCGATCAGCCGCTGGCCGTAGCGCCAAGGGATATTCCCAATACGTACACCGACATTGCAGCGGGCACGATTCTCGCTAACCTCTGCACCGATGCCTTCAGAAACACTACGAAGGCGGACATCGGGTTCACCGCCAACGGGATGATGCGCTCCCCGCTGGTTCGCGGAAAGTTGGGGGTGCAAACCGTTTACGACGTGTTCGCCGTGGAGCCGCTCGGCGCTGGTGTCGTGGATACGACCGCCGGCAGCACGCTTGTGACGGGCTACTTCACCGGCCAGGAGTTAAAGCATCTGCTTGAGTTCTTTCTCGTGGATAGCCCGGCACACCCGGGTGAGTATTTCCCCCGCGCTTCTGGCCTGAGGTTTCACTACGACTCGTCGCGCCCCAAGTTTGACGTCGTGACCGCCATCGAGCTTGGCGACCTCGATCGCGGTTACGGCGAGATCGACGTCAGCGGAAAGGACGCGCGGTTGTATAGCCTCACGTGCCCGCTGATGCTCGGCCTGATTCTCGTGGCCATACCGAAATACACCAAGGGCAAATTGACGCTTGCGCCCGAGGGGCAGCCCCTCAAATCGAAGGTCGAAGCCCTCGACGATCCTCGCGATGACACGCCCGACTTGTTGCCCCCGACGGGCACGTTAGACAAGGGCAGCGTCGACACCGCGACGGGGGAAGGCACTGTCAGGGAGATCAAGGAATGGCAGGCGATCATGGATCACCTCCGCGCTCTTCCGGTGAAAAGCCCTGGCGAACTTCCAGTGATACCAGTCGACGAGCGGGCCGCTGAAGTCCGGGCGATTAAAGCGGGCTGATCCAGTTTGGACGGAGTAGAAAACGAGCCAGTGACCGGCCGCTATCGACGTAAAGCGGCCATTGCGGATCGCGGCCGTTGTCGTCGCAGTAGGGGGGCGGAAGTGCGCCTTTGGAGCGCCGCGATCGGGGCAGAGCGCAAAGGCCCGGCGTCATATTCGAAGCGGAGACGCAAGATCTGGTTGGCCTTACCAGGCTATGGCACCGCCACGCCCGCTTCGGCGGCTCGTTTGAGGTAGTTGTCTATGGCGAACTGCGACGCGGGGTCCATTGCGGCGTTCGATTTGAGGATCGCGGCGTAGTCGGGCGCAACGTCCCAGCAGCCCCAGTCGGCCAGCTGAGGGGCAACGAAACCGGCCATCGGGGGGCGCAGCTTGATAAAGTCGCGGTAGGCCGCGACGACTCGGGCGCGAGGCGCCGCCGCACCGTCTGCGTCGCCGAGAACGTTCAGGGCCAGCAGCACAGCCTCGATTTCGGGCATCGCACTCTTTCTGTCGGCGAAGACGCGCGCGACGATCCAGTCGATACGCGAAGGGTCGCCGAGTCGGAGATCGCCAGCGATCATCGCCGCGAGATCGGTCGCGTCATAAGAAGCGAGCGCCGTCTCGATTCGCCGGTCGTGACTATAAATAATCTTGATGTCAGCGATGACTTGAGGAAGTTATTTTAACTCGAATTGTTATCCCGGATTCGCCGAATGACGCGATAATTTGAGGCAAGAGTCCGGCGATCAGCTATAATAATCAGCATGTAATGCTGATTTGGAAGCTGACTTCATGGCGAACCCAGCGGGTGAATCGGATGGCGGCGCGCTGAGGCTCGATTTCGACCGCCGGCTGACGCTGCAATTTCGCGGTTCGGTCGTCACGTCGGACGCCGGTTTGCTCGCCTACCGCGAACTCGACGACGCGCTTGGCCTCAGCGCGATGACGGGCGAGATGCTCGGCGACGTACACGCCGACCAAGCCTTATCCGATCGGCAGCACGTAGGCCGCCTGGCGCTTGATCGTCGTCTCCTGTGTGAAACCAGTTTCAAACTCGTCTCACGGATCGACCTGATCGAGGGGAGAGCCGAAATGGTATGGGTCAATGGTGATGGCCCCGCTGAGGCCGCGGGAGCGCCGTAGAGCGCAAATTCCATGTGGCGGGGAATGGTGGGAGGCAGCGTCAACCTGGCCGTGTACAGGCTTGTGAGCGACACCCCCTGGCCGTGACGCAGGTCCCGGATCGTAATCGGTTCGAGCATTTTCGTGCTCGCAGGCGTTCCCAAGGGTCAGAAGATCGCTACCGATCGCTACCTGGAGCATCTTCTCCCGCCGGCAGGTAAAATTGGCTCTGACGCACATTTGATGGCGATGCCGTGCGGACTTTTTCGGCAAGCCTTTGATATCGTGATTTT
>JBEKSH010000776.1:0-2574 GCA_049517235.1 Roseiarcus sp.
TTAACCGAGCCGCGTTCGACTTCGCCGGAGTGGACGCGGCGGCCCGCGTCTTGGCCGAGATAGGTTTGCAAGAGCCCCGACGCGATGTCGTACCCCGCATGCGCCTTCATCGCTAAGGAAAGCCCCGGCAGCGTCGAGCGCAGCAGTTGTAGTTCTTCGTCGTGGAATCCACCAGACCTATCCGTGGTGAAGGAATAGACCACGCCAGTGCCGTGGGCGGGATCGCCGCGTTCCCCGAATATGTAACCCACGCAAAAATAGTCGGTCGCACCCGCAGCGTGGAAATCGCGAAGCGCTGGGAAATCGCGCTGTTCCGGGCCCAATTCTAGACGACGCCGGAGCCAGGGTGTCTTTTCGCCGGCGCGAGCACGCGAGATGACCGCATAGAACGGACTATTCCGCCATTCCTCTGAGGCGGCGCCCCGCGAGAATTGCTGTGCGTAAACGGAATTAAGGTCGCGCCGCCAAGTGTACCCGTAACCGCTCCATTGTGGATGCAAGGTCTGCGTCGATACGTAGCCTCGCAACAACGGCATCCCTCCGGCCACAAGCAGCCGGCAGAAGCCGTCGAAGAGTTCGCGCGCCGTGGAGCCGCGCAATCCTTCTCCGATCGCCCAAACATTCAGATCGACGATGTTTCGGCCCATCGGATCGGGAAAGGGATCAAATTGTTTCTCGATCGAATTTGGCAAGCTGTCCAAGACCGTAGCAATGGACTCCATGCACCTTTTCTCCTTAATGGCCTGGACGGATATGTCCCAATTTCAATATTCAGTGTCCTTGTTTCGCACAGAACTGGACGTCCGAAAGCCGTGCGCAGATCAGGCGATGCTCATGCAATGCCGTCTCCAGCGTTTCGGCGTTGCGGAATTGATGCGCCGCCATGCCAAGTCCTTTCGCGCTTTCGACGTTGGCTGCAGAGTCGTCGACGAACAGACAATCCGACGCCGACAATCTGAAGCGCCTGAGAAACAGTTCGAAAATCGCGGGATCGGGCTTCACCAAGCCCTCGTCGGCGGAGACAACTATGCCGTGAAATTTGAGCAGGAAAGGGAAGCGCTTCGTCGCATGGTCGAACTTGGTCCGCGAGAAATTCGTTATCGCATACAGCGGAACTCCCGCAGCGCGCAGCAACTCCAACAGCGAGACGGACCCTTCGATAGCGCCGGCGACCATCTCGTCCCACCGCTCGTCGTAAGCGCGAATTTCGGCAGCATATTCCGGAAACATTGCGATCCGTTCGGCAATCGCCTCCCCATACGCGTGGCCGCGATCGAGCTCAAGGTTCCACGCGCTGTGACACACGTGCGTCAGGAACCACTCGACTTTCGCAGGGTCGTTGAAAAGTTGTCTGTAGAGCCGTCTCGGATCCCAATGGATGAGGACGTTGCCGACGTCAAAGACAACGATTGAAGGAGAACGGGGAGTCGTTGTGCTCATTGCCGCCTCGACTCTCGAACGCTTGCCATAGCCGAACGCCCTCCGGCAGTTGCATACCCGTGCCAATCGATTGCAAGAGCATTCATGTCTCGTTGGATTGGAGCTGTCGCGGCGGTCGACCGGCCCGACAGTTCGGTGGTGCGCGCCAGACTCTCCAGCGCGCGTCGAAGATCAAGCGCCGGTAGCACCGTCATTCGCCTTTCAGACCCACTGCGGGGAAGTACAGTCCCAGCGGTCGCCGGTCCCACCATCGGCCCTCCGCCTTTTTATCGCTGCCGGCATAGGTGTAATCATAGAACTGCGCGCGCATGTAGATCGGCGGCTTGTCCGGAAAGGGATTCCTTTCCAGTAGCGCCGTCACTGTGGGTTCGTTCTCCAGCAACCGTTCGAGGAAACGCGAAAACCATTGTAGGCCCTGCGGGTCTTCGAGCGCGGCGAACCACATCTGCCAGTCCAGGCGCGGCTGATGCGGGATGTTCCAGCGCGGCGGGCGCGCGACATCGCCGGGCTTGTACCGGAACTCGTAGTCGCGCCATTCGGCGCCGTCATTCGAACCCTCGATGACAATTTCGTCGCGCTCCGTGGTCATGACCGCGAACAGGCCGTAAGCGCTGACGATATGCAGCGGTTCGATCAACCCGTCGACCGCCTGCGCCGCCTCCGGCGGGCTGCCGCCGAAACGCTCGTCCATCCGCACCAGGCTGCAGAACACGATCAGCAGCGCCAATGAGTTGACGACGGCCGTCACCACCCGTCGCGGCGCCTGATTTCTCGCGTGTGACTGCAGCAGCCGGGCCAGGCGACGCGGCAATATCTTTCGCATCGCCGCGTCATCGAACAGCGGCAGGCACAGCAACATGGTCTGGAGATTGAACCAGTTGTAGTTGCCGGTGATGAGAATGCAGCTTTGCAGCAGCAGGATGCCGAAGCCCGAGAAAAACCGCAGCCGGCGCGGGCAGAAGATCAAGAACGGCAGAATCAGCTCGACGAAGAACATGCCCCCTGTGGCGAATTTCGTAATTGCTCACGGCCCGCTTTGAAGGTGTGAGCGAAGGCCGGATTTTTGGCGGATGTTTTTTGTTGCGGCGGCGTCGCGAATGTGAGTCAACCTATGGATGACTCCGCCGCCTGATT
>JBEKSH010000777.1:0-2708 GCA_049517235.1 Roseiarcus sp.
CGAACCCTCGAAGCCCTCGTCGCCGCCATCGGCCAGTTGCTCGAGACCTACACGCCAGAGGAATGCTTCAACTACTTCAAAAACGCCGGCTATGGACAAGCCTGATATCATCACGCTCTAGCAGTCAAGGCCCGCGACCTAGTGGCCGCCAAGATGACGCCCTCTCAGATCGCCGAGGCGCAGCGGATGGCGCGCGAATGGGTTCCGAAGTGAGCGGGCGTGGTGATAACCGGCGCTCAGTCGTGACCGTTGGGCTTGTTTCCGTCGCCGATCGCGCTCCTGCGTTCGTCGCCGTCGATAGGGACGTCCCATGACCCGCATCATCGAGCACCGGGACGAGACGTCGCGTTTAGGGGAAGTCGCCGAGTTCAGGGTCTATCCGAGCCCGAAGGACGCGAGCCGCGTGCTCGGCTATGTCGTGCCCTACGTGGCGAGCAAGAACAGCGAGTGGGCGCAGGCGCGCACCCTGATCGAATACGCCGAGCCCGTGGGCGAAGCCTTTCTGTCCGCGCTGGCGCTTTGCGAGAAGCACAACGTGAAGATTCTTTGGGTCAACGACCCCGAGCATCTGTTCCCTCCGAGCAAGCGGCCAGTCCTTGACGTGAGCTGAACCGACTCGCCGTCCTCAAGGCCTCATGGGCCCCGCCATGGTCGCGCTAGCTAACGAAGTACCGCGCGCGCATCCATGATTCCCAGTCCTCTAGCTCATTATCGGTCGATCGGATTGTCGCCAGGAGTTCCGCTGCGTTCCAGTCCCGTCCCGCATGGTCGGACGACAGGGAACGGAATGCCTCGATCACATTGCGGGTCGAGGATACAGGTTTATCCAGAGTAACCGCAGCCTTGTTGCCGGGATGACGACACACTGCGAAATCGGCCCAGTCCGCGCCCGTATGGCGAACGAGCTCGTCGGCAAGCACGCGATTGCGCATCATCTGATATAGGCCATGCCGAAACGGACAGCCGCTCGCCGATCGAATCGCTTCTACCCGGATTGAGCTATCTGGCCGGGACATGATTTCCCAATATCTCCGGCCTTCGGCTTCCGTGATCCAGCAATTGGCTTGCGGAGCGGATAAGATTGCTGAAACGTCAAGGCAGCGCGAGCGATCCGGGTTTGCCGCTCCCCACCCGCGGCAACCTGCGAAGCTGGATTCGGAAAATTTGACTTCGAATAACAGGTGACCGATCTGCCGATCCGATCGAGTAATCTGGAAATAGACATCGATCTGCGTGGGTTGACGGCGCTCACCCAGCCATGCCGCCGCTCCCTTGGGCGTGAACTCAAACCGGATGGCCACCACGTCTTGTGCCTTGAGAGCACAGCTTGCCAAGGCCGAAGCCGGGCGCGCCGAAGCCAGGCGCGCCGAAAGCACCGCCGCTCATCGCCTGCCCCTTCGTGAGTTGAAAGCCGCCATCGCGGCGATTCTCTCCGGCGCCGAGGACGCCGAAGAGGACGAACTCACCATTGCGTCCAACGCCGCTGCCGACCTCGTCCGTACCGGCAAGCTCGACGAGGCCGAGCAGGCCGCCCGCGACCTCCAGGTGCGGTTCCCCGAGGTGCACGACGGCTACGACCGCCTCGGCATGGTGCACGAGGCCCGTGGCGAGAACCGACAGGCGGCCGACTGCTATCGGAAGGTGATCGCGCTCGTCAGGGAGCACCCCGACGACTACGACCCCGGATTCGAGGACGTGTTCGTCAAGCTCGTCAATCGGCTCGACCCGCCAGTCGCCACATGATCGTGGCCACTCCGCTCGCGCTCCGGGAGGGCCCCAAACCAGACACCATCACAAACCCATCCTTAAGTCGTCCGGGCCTCACCTCAACTTCCGGCCGCGGTGTCATTGCCACAATCGTTATTGCGCGGTTAATAACTATTAAGGGATATTCGGCTTTGACGCCTCTGCGCCCTCAGTTACCCGACGTGGTCGGGATGACGTGGTCTGCCGCGATCCGCTCACGAGTCTCTTCGCGGCTCGGCCGGCTGCTTCCGCGTAGCTTCGATCGCCGTGAATGAGGATCAGCGCAGTCGCCCCCTCTATGAGGAGCACCACCTCGCGCGCCCGTTCCAACGGGGAAGAGACGCCCGCCTTTTCGAGGAGACTTGCCAACCACGCCTCCATCGCGGCCTTGTGGCGATGCGCGATGGCGCGCGCGGGGTGACCTCGCAGGTCGGCGAGTTCCATGACCAGGCGGGTGAAGCCAGCTCCAGTCCAACCGGGTTTCGCTGACCATTTGGCGATTTCTGAGAACAGGACTTCTATGATCTCGTCCGCGCTTCCGGAGTAGCGGTCCTCATATTTCCGGATACGCGCCAATGCCAGCTCGCCATGCAGCGCGAGCACTGACCCCAGCAGTTCGTCCTTGCTCTTGAAATGATAGTAGAGGGTGCGCTTGGTTAGACCCGCGAAGGCGGCAATCTCGTCCACACTGACCCGGCTGAAGCCCTTGCGGTAGAAGAGCTCATAGGCGGCATCGAGAATGCGGCGCCGGGTCCGCTCTGCGGGTCTGGGCATAGGCAACGTTATCGCAGACCTATGTATACCGGCTAGTGAGTTTATATTGTGGTGAAACGAGCCTACCTTTCATCTGAGGAGCAATCCGATGGATGAGATCATACGCGGAAGACTCGACCCCGCCACCGTCGAGCAGGTGATCGCGGAACTGGCCGCAGCGTTCGGCAATCGCTTGGTAACCTCACAAG
>JBEKSH010000778.1:0-2717 GCA_049517235.1 Roseiarcus sp.
CCGGTCTTCGCCGACCTCGACATTCTCGAACACGAACTCGGGATGGCCGAACACATAGGTATGCGTGAACTTGGGCTCGCGCGCGACGCGGACGCCCGGCAGCGCCTTGTCGACGAGAAACAAGGTTGGCTTGTCGGGGTCGCCGTCCACGTTGGCGTGAACGATCAAGTAGTCGGCGACGTCGCCCGAGGTGACGAACCATTTCTCGCCATTGAGAACAAAGCGTCCGTCGCGGCGGTCGGCGCGGGTGCGGACCATGCGCGGGTCCGAGCCGGCGCCGGGCTCGGTGACGGCGACGCAGGCGCGCCGCTCCATGAGGCAGCTCGGCCGAAGATAGGCGTCGATTTGCTGCGGCGCGCCGTGCTTCAGCGCAACCGCCGGATGGGGCACGATCGCCCAAAGGGCGCCCGTCGCCTTGCCAAGCTCCTCGCCGATCAGCGTCAGTTCCAGCTGCGAGCAGCCCTGGCCCCCGACATCCCTGGTATGGTTGACGCCGTTGAGGCCATGTTCCCTCACGGCGCGGCGCAAGCGATCGAGCGTCGCGGCCGGCAGCGAGCCGTTCATTTCGAGTTCGACCTCGTGCGGAAACAGGTGCTCTTCGGCGAAGGCTTTGGCGCGGCGGCGCCAGTTCAGCGCCTCGGACGGCAGGGATAGATCCATCAACTGATCTCCGGTTTGGCGACGATGAGGGCGTCGAGAGCGACAATGTCACGACCTGCGACGAGCGGATTGACGTCGATCTCCGCAGTCAGATCGGCAAGTTCCGCCGCCAGCACGGAGAACAGGGCGACGACCTCGGCCAAACGCTCGACATCGACCGCGCCGCCGCCCCGGTAGCCGTCGAGCAGGCGCCGGAGCTTGAGGCCGTCGAGCAGCCGGCGCGCGGTCGCCCGCCCGAACGGCGCGAGCGCGGCGCGTCGATCGTCGAGCACTTCGACCAGTATGCCGCCCGCGCCGACGATCACGATCGGGCCGAATTGCGGGTCGCGGATCATGCCAAGCGACAGTTCGACGCCGCGCTGCGCCATCGGCGCGATCAACGCAGACGAGCCCAATCTGCTCGACAAATCGCCATAGGCGTCGCGCAGGGCTTGTTCGTCGGCAAGGCCGAGCCGCACGCCGCCGACATCGGATTTGTGCGCGACGCCAGGCGACGCCGTCTTGCAGGCGACGGGATAGCCGAGTTTCGCCGCCGCCAGACGCGCCTCGTCGGAACTCGCGACCACGATATGCGGAATCGCCGGCACGCCCCAGGCTTCGAGTAACGACAGGCTTGACGCCTCGTCGAGCGCGCCGGCGCCCGCTCGCAGCCGCTCGCGGGCGCGTTGACGATCCTCCGCGCGCGCCGCGGGAGGCGAAGGCGGCGGATCGAAGGGCCGCGCCTGAAAGTCGCGATAGGCGAAGGCGCCGCGAACCGCGGCGAGCGCGTTCGCCGCGCCGTCAAGCACGGGCACGCCCGCGAGCGTGAGTTCAAGCGCCAGCGCTTCGTGGCGGACCTGCGTGTAATTGGTCGCGACGGCGACGATCTTGTCCGACGCGCGCGCGGCCGCGAGCGCCGCGTCGGCAAAACCGCGATGCAAATAGGAGCCGTCGCGGATATCGGCGTTGAGCAGGCCGAGCGCGGCTTCGGGATCGACAAGGAGGTCGCCGAGGCAATGGGTGAAATGGGCGACGAAATCGGCGCCCGTGCCCCAGGCGTCGAGCGGATTGGCGGCTTCGAGGCCGGGGTCCAGCCGCGCGGCGATCGAAGCCTTCGTCTCCGGCGAGATCGCGGCGAAGGGGACGCCGGCGCGATCGGCGAGATCGATCATCATCTCGCGCTCGCCGCCGGAATCGCCGATCGCGACGAGGCCGCCCGGCGCAACGCGGCGCGGCGTGGAAAAAAGCAACAGAGTGGCGGCGAGTTCGTCGAGCGTCTCCACCCGGATCACGCCGTGGCGATCGAACAAGGCGCCAAAAGCGATGTCGCTGCCCGCGACCGCGCCCGTATGGGTGAGCGCGCCCGCCGCCGCCGCCGCCGTTCGGCCGACCTTGAGCGCGACGACGGGAACGCCGCGCTCGGCCGCGCGCTCAAGCGCTCGCGCGAAGCCTTGCGGATCGCGCGCCGTTTCGAGAAACAGGCCGACGACCTTCACCTCCGGCCGCTCGACGGCATAGGCGATATAGTCGGCGACCGTCGCCGTCGCCTCGCCGCCAGGAGACACGGCCAGCGCGAAGCGCAGGCGCGGATCGTTATGGGCGAGCGCGCCGAAGACGCTCCCGGAATGGGCGATGAAGGCGATCGGGCCTGCCGCAGGCTGGCGTGGGCTCGGGAAGCCGCAAACCCAGACCCGGTCGAGCTCGTTGTAGAAGCCCATACAGTTCGGCCCGCAGACGGGAATGCCAGCCCCGTCGGCGATGCGAGCGAGCCGCCGCGCGAGCGGAGGATCGCTGTCGCCTGGCAGCAGGCCGGACGCGAAGATGACGGCCGCCTTCGCGCCGGCGGCGACGGCGGCGGCGAGCGTCTCCTCCAGCCGCTCGTTCCTGACCGACAAAACCGCGAGATCCGGAGGGGCCGGGAGATCGGCGAGACTGGCCAGGCAAGGGTAGCCCTCGATCTCGCTTCTATTCGGGTTCACGGCATGGACAAGGCCCGCGAAGCCGCCGCGACGGATCATCCGCATCATGTCATTGCCAGGCGTATTCGGCCTCGCGCTCGCCCCGACGAAAGCAATACT
>JBEKSH010000779.1:0-2825 GCA_049517235.1 Roseiarcus sp.
AAGGTAAATGAATGTAAAGGGATTTTAACTGAATTTGTCAGACATCAGAAGACTCGCCATCGAAATGCTCTGGAAATGTCTGAGACTCCCATTCGTTGAAATCGCAGGCGAAATGTTCGAGCACGAGTTGGGCGTAGCGATCGATCGACGATTCGGAGATTTGAGAAACGCACGCGCTCCATTCGATGAAATCATCGACGAGAATCGGCAACTCTTCGACATCTAACCCTGACGCAGCGGCGTTTGCACGAATTGCCCGGCGATGGCGCAACCATTGTTGATAGTCGCAATACCCTGAAAGCGCGGCGACGTTGCGTGAATGCGCTTCGAACTCTTGCTCGCGAACGACGGCGAGCACTGTTGGCTCAGGCGGAGTTCGGAAGCGCAAGATCGTCGAGGCGAAGGCGTCAAGCGCGCGTTCGTCGGGTGCGGTCCCTGTAAGGCGACACCAGGCGAGGAATGGCGTGAGGGCGATGGGAACCATCCTCACATCGACGCCGGCCATTGCGAGGCCCATCTGAAAGCCCTCGCGGGATTCTCGCCACTCCCCATAGTCAGAATAGGCATTCAGATCCGGGACGACGATCTGCCCCCACGCGAATTCGTCTTTGGCCACCAGCGCGATAACCGCGGTTTCCGCCTTTGACTGGCGGTCGACAAATATGAGAATTCCCGGATCGATGTCGGAATCGCTCATGGCGCTCTCGCAACGCTTTCGGAGCTTTTGGATCGCTGAAGACCCATTGCTTTACATAATTCGCAGCCGAAGTGCGCCGCGAATAACAGAATAAACTAAAGAACTTTTTAACGGCCCAAGGGGATAGTCGCCTCGACACCCGGCTCATGATTGGAAAGATTGATGCGAGCTGAACGATTGGGCGCGCCTTCTGGCCTTGAGATCGGAATACCGGACGCCCAGTACATTGGGTTTGTGGATAGCCTTCTGGTCGACGTCAGAGCGCTTAGCTTGACCCTCGTGGCGGCGATTGCCGCGGGGGTTGTCGTCGCAATTGCCGCCAACAGCGTCAGTCTCTGGATTTGCGCGGGCCTGATGTTGCTCGTCAGCGCGATCCGGCTGCGCATGATGATTCTTCATGTGCGGAGCAGGCCGAGCGCTACGATTGCCATCGCGCGCCGCAGAGAGATGATATTCGTCATTGGCGCGGTGACGCACATGGGCCTCCTGGCCATATGGACTCTTGTCGCGTTTTGGGTGACCGATGATGGCTTCACCCGCTTTCTCACAATGACGCTCACCATTGGCTGCGCCTTTGGGATGTGGACGCGAAGCTTTGCGATCGACAAGGGAGTCAACGCGCAGATCCTTGTCGCATTCGTTCCGATGAGCGCGGCGATGATCGTTGCGGGCGGCTGGTACCCCTTCATGATCGTCGTAGGGTTCATCCCACTGTTCCTGTTCATAAAGTCTTCCTCGATCCGCATGAAAGCGAATTTCCTTGCCGAAATCGCCGCCAGATACGAGATCGCGAAGCTTGCAACGCGGCTCGACACCGCGCTCAACAATATGTCGCACGGCCTTTGCATGGTTGATTCCGAGGGCAGACTCAGCCTGACCAACAATCAGGTTCTGCGCATCTTCGGCCTCAGCGAAAAAGATGCGCATGTCGGCGTCGACATGCGCTCGATATTTCGCAATCTCGTGCGAAACGGGGTCCTGGCGCGCTCCGAATTCAAACGCCTGTCGCGGGCGCTGTTCCGCAACACCGGCGACAACTTCGTCGTTCCGCTCGAAACCAGGGACCAGCGCGCGCTCGAAGTCACGGTCCACCGAATAAAGAGCGAGGGCTCGGTCGTCGTTATCCAGGACATCACCGAGCGCCGGAATGCCGAGGCGGCGATTTATCGGATGGTGTGGTTCGACCCGGTCACCGGCTTGCCAAATCGGCGACGCTTCGAGAAGGAGCTTTCGAACGCCTTGCTCGCCCTGCAAAGCGAGAGGGAGAGCGGGGCGGTCCTGTTCCTCGATCTCGACGATTTCAAGCAGGTCAACGACAGTCTGGGGCATGCGCGCGGCGACAAATTGTTGTCCGCCGTCGGCGAACGCTTGCGTTCGGCGGTGGAAGAAGCGGACGTCGTTGCTCGTTGGGGCGGCGATGAGTTCGCAATTCTCTTGTCGCCGGGAAAGAATGCGCGCGTGCCGTCCACCATCGCCGATCGAATAATCGCCCATATCAATCGCCCGTTTCACATCGACGGCTACGAAATCATCGTCGGCGCGAGCGTCGGCGTGGCGAAGATCCATCGCGACGGCTTGACGCTCGAGACGCTGCTGAGCAATGCCGATCTGGCGCTCTACGCGGCCAAGGCGGAGGGCCGCAATCGCTGGCGTTCCTACGAGCGGCAGTTGGGCCTTGACGCGCAAAGCCGCAGGACGCTGGAGATCGATCTGCGAGCCGCCATCGCGAATGAAACGATCGAGGTGCACTATCAGCCGATCAACAGCGCCGCGACCCGGGAAATCGTCGGTTGCGAAGCGCTGGCGCGATGGCGTCACCCGACCCGCGGCTACATTTCTCCGGCGGAATTCATTCCGATCGCCGAAGAACTCGGCCTGATGGACGAACTCGGCCGCACGATTCTCCAGCGCGCCTGCGACACTTGCGCCTCGTGGCCCGAGCGGTTCTTCGTCGCCGTCAATTTGTCGCCGCTGCAGGTCAGAGGCGGACGAATCGCCAATATGATTAAGGAAGCCCTTGAATCTTCAGGCCTTTGTCCAAACCGCCTGGAAGTGGAGATCACCGAATCGACGCTGCTGCATGATCTTCCGTCGACGCGCCAAATATTGCGTTCGATCAAAGCGATGG
>JBEKSH010000780.1:0-2735 GCA_049517235.1 Roseiarcus sp.
GGGATTTGTGGGGATCGCGGTCAGGTGCGGTTTTTGAACCGCCAGCTGGTGTTGCCGGTTTCGACGATGTCGCAGTGGTGCGTCAGCCGATCGAGCATGGCGGTTGTCATTTTTGCGTCGCCAAACATCGCATGCTGCCGCTATTTTGGATCGGTCGATACGCGATGTGAAGGTTACAGACCCGCGTCATCCTCTTTTCGGCCAGCAATTTGCTGTGTTGCCGGAGCGGTCTGGTCGGGGGCCAGCTTTCGTTGTCGTCGCCATGGCCGACGGCCGGCGACGGTCGATCCGCCGATCGGCGACGGACCTTGGCGGACCGGCGGTGATCGCCTCTGAGCCCGGACCCGACTTACTGCGCGTGAGCGCTCGAACGCTGCTGACCTTGGCGCATCATTTGGCGAGGACGATCGCCTCTTCTTCGATGGAAGAGGTGATTCGCGATGACAATCCATTCCTTTCCGCGTCGCGTTGCGTCTCCAGCGCTGATCAAGGCGCCGTCCACGGCACCGCGGGTCTGGTCCGATCTGAGCGTCGAGACACAGGTCCAGGTGGCGCAGATTCTTGCCGTATTGATGCGTCGGATGACGTCCGGAACGTCTGCGACGGAGGGGCGCCCTCATGCTGACCGCGCTCGCCTCTGACGAACAGATCAGCGCGACGCACCGCGCCAAGCGGGCCTATGTCTATGTCCGCCAGTCCTCAGTGAACCAGATCAAGCATCATCGGGAAAGCACCGAGCTCCAATATCGGCTCGTCGACCGCGCGGTCTGGTTCGGCTGGCCGCGTGAGCGGGTCGAGGTGATTGACGAAGATCTCGGCAAATCCGGCGCCGGCGGCAGCGACCGTAGCGGCTTTCAGAAGCTCATCGCCGAGATCGGCCTCGGCAACGCCGGCCTCGTTGTCAGCCTCGACGCGTCCAGGCTTGCCCGCAACAATCGCGATTGGCATCAACTGCTCGAACTTTGCTCGCTCTTCGGCGTCCTCATCGCCGATGGCGAGCGCCTGTTCGATCCCTGTGTCTACCATGACCGGCTGCTGTTGGGTCTATCCGGCATCATGAGCGAGGCCGAGTTGCACCAGATCCATATCCGCTTGCATCAGGGCGAACGGCAAAAGGCGGCGCGCGGCGAGCTGCGCATGCCGACGCCGGCAGGTTTGGCCCACGACCGGTCGGGCGCCATCATCCTCAATCCGGACGAAGAGGTGCAGGCGCGCCTCCATCTCGTCTTCGCCAAGTTCCTGGAACTTCAGAGCGCCAGGGCGGTAATGCGCTATCTACGCGCCCATCACCTCCCGCTGCCTGTCCGTCCCTTGCTCGGTCCGGGCCCGCATGAGGTCGTTTGGCGGGAGGCGGATGGCGCCAGGGTCCGCAGCATCTTGCAGAACCCGGCCTATGCCGGCGCCTATGTCTATGGCCGCCGGCGTCAGGAGCCGAACCGGCGAAAGCCCGGCGCGCGCAGCGCAACCGCGAAGGTCGCCTTGAGCGAATGGCCGGTCTGCCTCAAGGCTGCCCATCCCGGCTATATTGATTGGGAGCAGTTTGTCGCCAACCAGAAGCGCCTGGCCGAAAACTGCAACAGCTATGCGGCGGGCCACATGGGCGTTCCCAGGAAGGGCAGTGCGCTGCTGCAAGGGATCGCCGTTTGTGGCCGCTGCGGCCGGCGCATGGGCCTGCGCTACACTGGACCCAACGCCGATTATCCCGTCTATTGCTGCCGCTCGGATCGCGACATGGCCGCCGGCCCGCTCTGTCAGGAGGTGCGCGCCCTACCGGTCGACGCCCTCGTCGAACAGAGCCTCCTTGACGCCCTCGCCCCGGATCAGATCGTCATGGCGATGGCGGCCCTCGAACAGATCAAGGTCGAAGCATCCCGGCTCGAACGGCAATGGGCGCTGCGTCGCGAGCGCGCCCGATATGACGCCGAGCGGGCGCGCCGCCAGTATGACGCCGTCGAACCGGAAAACCGCTTGGTGGCGCGCACATTGGAACTCCTCTGGGAGGAAAAGCTCCGCGCCGCCGAAGCGATCGAGAAGGAGTACGAGCAATGGCGCCTGGAGGAGCCCCTCGTTCTCAGCGACGCCGACCGGGCCGCGTTGCTCGCCATGGGTGAAAGCCTGCCCGGAATCTGGCGCGCCGCCACAACCACCGCCGCCGACCGCAAGCGCATCCTGCGCTTCATCATCCGTGAAGTCGTGCTCGATCAGAAGCGTGTACGAGGCCAGGTCTCGATCGATATCCTCTGGCAGACCGAGGCGAAGAGCGAACATACGATGCGCCGGCGCGTTCACGCCTATGATGACTATGACGGCCTTGAGACCTTGCATTGGCGAGTAAGCGAACTCAATCGGGCCGGCAAAATGGACAAGGAGATTGCCGAGACATTGAACCGAGAAGGCTTCATCGGCGCCCGTGGCTGCCTCTTCCAAGGCGAAAACGTCTGGCTCCTGCGTAAGCGCTGGGGCCTCCCGACCGTCAAGATCAACGGCACCGACGCCAATCCGGCGCGCTGGCCGGACGGAAGCCACTCGATCCAGGGCGCTGCGGCGGCGCTCGACGTTACGCCACAGACGATCTTCAAATATCTCAAGCGGGGCCTCGTGACCGGCCGCCAGATGACGAAAGGACAGCCATGGCAAATCGACCTCACGGACCACCAGATCCTTCACCTGCGCGATCGGCTGCGGCGCATCAGACGGTCAAGAATGGCGGCGTTATGAAAGCTTCGGGCTGCCGA
>JBEKSH010000781.1:0-3953 GCA_049517235.1 Roseiarcus sp.
GTCGTCGAAACCGCCCGCCGAAGATCCATCCGCGCAATCGACGCCATCCGCCTCACCCTCCAAGGCCTGCCAATCCCATGCGCCGCTTGACTAACCTGCGCCCAGGGACGTGAGCAATTACCCCAAAAGAGGCTCTAAGTGCGCTTGGTTCGGCAATCGTCCGGACAATGGCTAATGATCCCACCAGCCCGTTCTTTGGTCGAATCCAAACTCCAGACGTGACACCGCAGCCGTCACAAAATCTGACAGTTGCGGAAATCGTAAAAGGTATCACTCGGTCGGGCCTTGTTGGCAGGATGGCGGGCAAAGGCCAGCGAATTGCTGGTTATCTTTCTCAAGCCACGGACAAAAAGACTATCGATAGAGCGCGAAGGGTAATCAACGGGTATTTTCGCACAATTATGGATGCAAATCCTACTCGGTGGGTTGCCGGGAGGGCGGAGTGGATCTGTGTGAACCCCGGTATAAGAGCGCATTTGCTTCTAATAGCTGAGATAGTCAAGCACTTGGATGCAAAAGGTGTGATCGACGGTTTTGAGGCGAGCGAAGAACGATTGATCACGGAAATTACTGCATTCGTTACGCCGATTTGTTCGTTTATAAAATCCGCATCGGTCGCCCAGCTTGAGCCTAAATTCTCCCGAAAATTTGGCGAGGGAGGAATGACCGAGTACTTCTATGCCCTATGTGAAATTCTAAATGCGAAGAATAAGGAATTTGGTACGGATGAATTTCGTCAGTATTTAGCGCGCCAGAAAGATGCTCGTGACGGTCAAACAAGGCAAGATGTCTTGGATTTGGTGCAGACAGTCATCGATGTATCAATCGATGTTCTCAAGACGGTATATGGTTTAGAGGAGTTGGCCTCTGGTGAGAAGGCTTACTGGGAAATTGGTATTGAAAATAGCAAAATAAAAGAAGAAGCATATAAGAAGCAGCAGATGGCACAGCGTGAAAAAAGGCTTCCAAAAGAAGCCTATTTAGATCTGGTAGATCTTGACTCGATTTTCAGACAAAAAGGAAATTGGGAGCATTTCTCTACGATTTTTAACATTCCTCTTGAAGGTGCGAATCCTAAGGCCAAGGTTTACAATTTAGACTGGATTGATAAATTGAATGAACGGCGAAGAACGGCGGCTCATAGCAGCGCGATAAGAGGGTTCTCTGAGGACGATACCAAGTTCATAAGGTGGCTTAAGTCGGAACTCTATGTGCGCTTGGAGCAGGCTGGCCGACTGCCGGATACCGCTTAGCATGAAATATATGGGCCACAAGGGCCGCATCATGAACGCAATTCTCGACGCCGTATCCTCGGTGTCGAAAGAGGCGGCGCGAGTTGCCGATCCATTTTGTGGATCTGGCGCAGTGTCTTGGGCGCTGGCAGAAAAGTTCGCGGTTCCAATAACTGCCGGCGATCTGCAAGAGTTTGCCCGAGTTCGCGCCGCAGCGGTCGTTGCTCGCACTATCGCCGCGTATCCGCATCTTTTCCAGAGGTGGCTAGACAATGCTGAGGAGGCCAGCGAAGCGGTCCTGCGGCGGGTCGACGCGCCGAAGCTTCCCGGTCGCGGATACACAAAAGATCAGATCGCCTATGTGGAGATGACGCGAACGTACGTAACCGACGAGTTAGTGCCGCGCTTGCCGGTAAACGTCGATTGGCCTGTTACAACCGCGTATGCGGGATATTATTTTTCCATCAAACAGGCAGTGCTTTTCGATTGTCTTCGAAGAGAATTGCCGAAGTCTGCATCGAACAGAAACATTGCGCTTGCGGCCCTCATCGGCGCTGCAAGTCGCTGTTCCGCTTCCCCAGGGCACACTGCACAGCCGCTTAGTCCGACGCCAAACGGCGTCAAATGGATTGTGGATGCGTGGTCAAGGAACCCAATCAAATATATCCGCGACGAGATCGCGGAGCTAAGAGATCGCTTTGCCTTGCGAATGGGAAACGCGTGCCGTTCCGATGCAATTCAAAGTCTATCATCGCTTACAAAAGGGGACGTCGCATTTCTTGATCCCCCTTATTCTGGGGTCCACTATAGCCGATTTTACCATGTCTTAGAGACCATTGCGCTGGGCAAGATTGGGCTTGTGAGTGGTGCCGGCAGATATCCTGACGCCAGTGAACGACCCACCTCGAAATTCAGCCAGAAATCCAACGCCCCGGGTGCGATCAGAAGATTGCTCTCTTATTGCGGTCAAAGTGGGATCCGAGTCGTACTCACATTCCCGGAAACCAGTCAAAGCAATGGGCTTTCAGGCCCATGCTTACAGTCGCTATGCCAGGAGATTTTCGGAACCGTAAATGTGCAGCGAGAGAGTTCCGTATTTAGCACGCTCGGCGGTAATGGCAGCTCTGGTCGGGCGGCGAGGCGTCCCACGACCGAGTACATCATAGCTTGTGTTCCATAGGGGCCCAGATTCAAGCATCACTAGGCGCCTGAATGGGATCCTGAAGGCCCGTTTCGCCCGCCAGCCGACCTCAGCGCCCTTGGCGCCCGCCTCGACTTCTGATCGAATGCCGCGTCCAGCAGGGGAGTCGGGCGATGGCCAAGGGTCAGATGCGCAGCAACAAGGAAGCGAAGAAGCCCAAGAAAGACAAGCTGAAGTCTTCGGCGGGCGCGACCACGCCAGCGGGGTTCGCCAAGGCGGACCAGCCGGCCGGATCGCCTTCCAAGAAGAAGTGATCCCGCGGGGCGGCTGTCCTTTCGCCGCGCGGCTTTCGGGCGTCATCGCGAGCGGAGCGAAGCAATCCGGCGGTCGTGACGCCTGCCGGTTCGCGTCGGGGCGGTAGTTTTTTGCGTTCAGGCGAATTCCGGATAGAGGTCCCGCCACTCTGGATTGAACCGGTCGATCAGCCGCCGCTTCTTGCGGCGCGACGCTCCCTTGGTTTGCTTCTCGCGCGCAATCGCCGAGGCCATATCTTCGTTCGCCTCATAGTAAACCAGCAATTTGCGGGCATACCGCCTCGTAAAGCCGGGCGTCAGCGCCCCCCTGCGCTGGAACACGGGCTGGGATAAATTCGAGGCGACGCCAGCGTACAGCGTTCCCTTGCGCCCGCTCGCCATGATATAGATCGCCCGCCGCCTCATCGATTCCGCCTCCGTCGCCAGAGAAATCTCTGTCAGCGCTCTTTGTGGGCGCCGCGGGCAAACCGGCGGGCGGCGCGATATCTGGATTGCTTCGCTTCGCTCGCAATGACGTTGGTCCGCCCTGCAAATTACGAAAGCGCGGGGAACAGCTTTGGACCGTCGCAATTGCGCCGCACATGGCTGGTACGCGCTTGCGCGAAAATTGCGGCGTTCGCCTTTCGCCGTTCGTCGAAGGCCTCGCAAATATCCAATTCTACGGGGTTTCGACGATGTCAATTGGTGACCAGAATTTGCCGGCGGACGCCACCGCCAATGTCCAGGGTCTGCCCAGGCTGCTGGCGCGATACCGCGACCCCTCGCTGCGGCGCAGCCTGACCGAGATCGCGATCACCGCCGTCCCGCTGGCCGCGCTATGGGCGGCGATGTGGGCGCTGCTGCCGGTCAGCTATTGGCTCAGCCTGTCGCTGGCGATCCCGACCGCCGCCTTCGTCGTGCGGCTGTTCATGATCCAGCACGATTGCGGCCACGGGTCGTTCTTCCGCAATCGCGCGATCAACGACTGGGTCGGACGGGTCATCGGAATCGTCACGCTGACGCCCTACGACTACTGGAAGCGCACGCACGCGACCCATCACGCGACGTCCGGCAATCTGGACCGGCGCGGCATGGGCGACATCGACACGCTGACGGTTCGCGAATATCTGGCGAGAAACTGGCGCGGCCGGCTCAGCTACCGGCTCTATCGCCACCCCGCCGTGATGTTCGGCCTCGGCCCGACCTATCTGTTCATCCTGCAGCACCGGGCGCCATTCGGGCTGATGCGCGGCGCAGGCTGGAGCCCGTGGATCAGCACGATGGCGA
>JBEKSH010000782.1:0-2941 GCA_049517235.1 Roseiarcus sp.
GAAGACATAATAAATCTCTTCGCCCACACTCTTGGTCGATCGCGGCAGTGCACGCATCGATGGCCTCTGCTCTTAAGCAAGGATACTGGAAGCAGGTGGACCGCGCGAGACCCCTGTGTGGCCCCGGCGATCAGCTCGAAAGATAACTCTGATCCGACGCAAGCGCTCAGACCTTACAGTCTGTCTAGCGCTTCGAACCAACCGGTTTGCTAAGCACTTCGGGCTCCCAGCCGAAATACGAATATAGAAATTCGCCCCCATCCTCTCTATCTGTCAGCTTGGCGCGTATCTTGAAACGAGTGCCTACTGGAAAATCCCTACTCAGACTCTTCGAGCATTCGACCCGCATATCATCTGAAAATCCTTGGGAACTATCCGGTTGACATACCATGACCCTAGATGTAGATAAGCCCGGTGACAGGCCGGCAACGAAACCAACTGACGAAATCGAGATCACGCCAGAGATGATCGAGGCGGGACGCGATGTTATCGAGCGCCATTGGACCGAGTTTGTAGGGCCTTCTGGTTTTCGGATATGGGAAACAGTGTTGTCTGAGGTATGGGGGGCAATGAAGGCAAAATGTCGTTGATCTCTTTTCGAAGTAATTTAAAGGCGGTTGCGATCTTTTATCTGACATGGCATCATCCTCCCATGAACGACAAGGAAGGCGAACAGCGTCGCGATGCTTTGTTGTTGCGGCTGCTGAAAACTCCCCCCCAGCCTCGCGACGAGCGCAAGCGCCCGCGCGCGAAGGCCGGCGAAGAGCCTAGTCGGACTCGCGCTTCGGAGTCGAGTGAACAGCACGCTAAGGAGAGACCGTGCGCGCCACGCTGATTATGGCGCTCGCCTTAGTCGGATCCCCCGCTTTCGCTCAGCAGATTTGCATCGAGGATAGCGGGGTGATTGTGTGCCCGGACGGTTCCTACGGATCGATGGACTACATTTCTAATGGCCGACGCGACGCCGAAGGGCGCGAGCGCATCGGCTATTGCAAACGGATGGAAGATGGAGCCATCCAGTGCACTTATGACCGCTGATATGCGGATCGATTGATCGGCGGGGCTGGCACCCCGCTTGGATCGACATTGCGATGACCGCTCATCGGCTAGTTCACTCTAGCCGAAATGGGAGCGGTTGTCATGCTCACTGCCGGGTCAGACCGCCAGATTCAATCTCCACGATCGACTTATCAAGCCTCTCTCGAAGCAGACGGCCAATACTGGGAGAAATTGCGTATATCATTTGACCTCCATTGGGTGTCACCAAAGCCAACAGAATGTCTTCTCCCAGAGAATCCGGATCAGCAGAGAACCGAGCAACCTTTGTCGCCAGCACCGTGTTCACGCCCCCTGATCCTGGCATGCGTCTTAAAAGAATTGCTTTCGCAAACCCTGCTGCCGAATTGCCAAGATTGAGAACGTCCTGTTCGGTCAGAATTAATTCTGTTTCCTTTCCGTCGGCTCCTTGATGGCGCAGCACAAAAGCTTCGCCCTCTTCGTCGAGAGTCAGGGGCTTGGGACTTCCGACCACTGGGTTATTCCTTTGTTTTGCGCTGCTGACGTGAAGCGCGCGCCTTCTGCTTAGGCGTGCGCGGTGTTGTCAGGATTTCGATAGAGCAGGCGCTTACCCTTGGCGCCGGCCAAGAGCGCGTCACAGCGCTCGCTATCCGACAGCTTACGAGTGTTCGCTTTGAAATCGAATTCGCTCAAATATCTGTGCAAATGAGCCTCGCTGAGACTATGAAACGTTCCAT
Organism: Roseiarcus sp.; assembly: GCA_049517235.1. Classification (GTDB taxonomy): domain Bacteria; phylum Pseudomonadota; class Alphaproteobacteria; order Rhizobiales; family Beijerinckiaceae; genus Roseiarcus. The sequence continues at coordinate 1,755 of JBEKSH010000782.1, forward strand.
AGACGCCCCTTTTCAACAGGGCGAAATAGGACTCCACCGAGTTGGTGTAAGCGTAGCCGCCCAGCCGCACGTATTCCTCAGCCGAGTGGTTGACGGTGTGGTGGTTCGCGAAGCCGTCGCTGATCGCCAGATAAACTTTGCTCTCGTCGGTCATGAGAACGCTGGCCGCGTCCGCGTGCTTCTGAATGATAGGCCGAAGCGTGGCGGCGGTTACATTAGCGACGTGAAAGGCGCGCGATTTGCCATCGCGTTCGACAAGAGCAACCACTGGCATTTTGCCGACACCGCCCCGTCCAGCGTGCAGGCGCTTGCTGGCGTGCTTGTTGGCCTCTTTGCCGCCGACGTAGGTTTCATCGGCTTCGATGACGCTCCCCGATCCGCCCAGCGGGCCAGCCTTCGGGTCGGTCGCCGCTTCGCGCAGCCGATGAAACAGGAACCACGCCGTTTCGTAATTCGTTGCGATCATGCGTTGCAATTGCAGGGCGCTGAAACCCTTTTTGCTTGACGCCATGATTTGAGCGGCAATTACCCACTTTGAAAGCGGAATGTGCGAGCGCTCCATAACCGTTCCGACTGTCACGGTGAACGGCTTGCGGCATTCCTTGCACTTGTAAAGGCCGGGGCGCGTCGTCTTGCCATTCATCAACGTGATGCGCTTAGCGTCCGCGTTCCCGCAATGAGGACAAGTCGGGCCATGCGGCCAAAGCACCTTTTCAAGGTGCGCGCGGGCGGCGTCATCGTCGTGATAGATCGGCCTGCGGAGATCGGTTTTTGGGGCGGACATAGGATTTTCCTCGTTTCTGAGGAAACCCTATATCATGTGGCTTGGTATGTCAACCGGATAGTTCCCAAATCCTTGTCCAGCAATAGGCCTGATATGCACGTCGCCATGAAGTCCAGAGCCGCCTATTCTGAAGCTCTCGACAACTACGTCTCGATACCGTTCGTGTGGTTTAGCCATCAGTCAATTCCTCCTTAATGGAGCGGATCGAACCACGTTGGGCGTTGGTGAGTCGAATCAAAGGAATCGCCGCTCATACAAAGGTAAGGACTGCGTTGATGCTGACGCAAGAACTAGTGAATGAACTTCGCGACCGCGCCTCCGAGGCGGCGCCGATAGAGTTCAGGGAAGTAGCGTATCTGGATGGTGCCGTTCCACAGTTCAACAAGTGTCATGATAATGTGAA
>JBEKSH010000783.1:0-4107 GCA_049517235.1 Roseiarcus sp.
GGATCGTGCCGCTGAACAGGAAATTCTCCTGCAGCACCACGCCGAGGCTGCGGCGAAGATGGTCGACGTCATATTCGCGCACGTCGATGCCGTCGATCTTGATCAGTCCCTCGTAGCTGGAATGCAGCCGCTGCAGCAGACGGGTGACGGTGGTCTTGCCTGATCCGCTCCTGCCCATAATGCCGAGCGTCGTTCCGGTCGCCGCCTCGAACGTGATGTCGCGAAGGGCTGGCTCCGACGCGCCCTGGTATTTGAACGTGACGTTCGAAAACCGCACGTGACCTTCGAGCGGCGTGCGCACGCCGTGCCCCGAGCGTCCCTGTTCGGGCGGCTGGTTGACGAGCTGTCCAACGACCGCGACGGCGAGCCGGGCCTCGTCGTATTGATTGACGAGTTTGGCCATCTGCAGCAAAGGCGCGGAGACGCGTTGGGAAAGCAGCAGGAACGCGAACAACGCCCCCACATAGACCGGATCGTTGGCCGCGATCGCGAGGTAGACGCCGACGGCGAACGACCCGCTGACTGCGAACCGCTCGAACGGCCTGACGACGCAATGCAGAATATTGGCCGTCATCCCCTCGGCGAAGCGCAATTTTGCGACGCGCGCAGTGTGCACGTCCCAAAGGTGGCGCTGGCGCGCGTCGAGCGCGAGCGACTTGACGGTGCGGATGCCGTGGATGGTCTGAACGAGGAACGCTCCGCGCGCCGATTCCGCGGCCTCGACGGCGTTGGTTTTCAGCCGGTAATAGGGCAGCATCGCGACGATCCAAAGCACGATCAGCGCACAAGAGCCCAGGACGATCGCCGTCATGATCGGACTGAAGAAGAACATGATCGGCAAGAACACCAGCATTGTCGTGGAATCCAGCACGGTCCCGAACAATTGCCCCATCAGGAAGGTGCGAATTCGCCAGATTTGCTGCGCGTCGTAGGTGATGCGTCCGACCTGCGTCCGTTCGAAGAAATCGATCGGCAGGTTCAGTATCTTGTCGAACATATAGGTCGCGAGCTTCACGTCGACTCGCGTAGTGAGGTGAAGGATGAGCAGTTGACGCAGGTAGGCGAAAACGGCTTCGAACAGGACCAGAACGCCCATCGCCAGGCAAACGACGAACAGCGTATTATACGCTTTGTAGTAGATGACCTTGTCCGAGAGGAGCCGCCAGAAGATGATCGGCGTCAAGGCGAGGAAACTCAGGACGATCGCGCAGATGGCGATGTCGCGAACGATCCAGCGTTCCCGGAACAGCAACGCCATCACCAGACCGATGCTGAACGGTTGGGCCTCATCGGAGATTTCATAGTTGCGCTTGGCGAGAACGATTCCGCCGGCCCAGACGTCCTCGAAACGCGCGCGATCGATGGCGAGCAGCGCGTCATCGCCGGCATTGGGGTCCTGCAAGACGACGCGCGCCTGATCGCCCTCGCCATCGAAACGGCGCAGGACCATGCTGGCGCCGTTCTTGAGCGTGACGATCGCCGGCAAAGTCTTCTTGAGGCGGCTCAGCCGGCTCCAGGACAGACGCAGCGCGCTGACCTTGAGCCCCGCCGCTCGCGCGCATTTCAGGAGGTCCGGGACCGAAACCTCTCGCCCAGTCAGCAAATTGTCGCGGATGAGCTGGGCCGCCGAAAGATGCAGGCCATGATGACGCGCGACAATCACCAGGCAAGCGAGACCGGACGGCTCGACGCCTCCTTCGGGTTCAACGCCCGCCGGCAAGTTCGCCTCGATCTTTACCGCCACAGACATCATTCGTCTCGACAGGTATGTGTGACTACGAATCTTGGACGAGCGGAAGATGGCCGCGCGAGCGGATCCGCATTGGCGGGGATCGCTCGGCGCGGCGGCAATGAGACCGGCGCGGAAGGCTGAGACTCTTTCCCGCTCCGTCGAGGAGTCGCCGCGACAGGGGCCGACGCCCCGGCGTGGACGCACCTGCCCTGCCGCGACCGCCGTGATTCATCGCCGGTCGCGGCGGACGAAAATCGTTCCGCGACCGGCGATATTGCGCATTGCTTGCGCCGTTCACGCCTCACAAGGGCAAGGTGACGTGGCTGTTGTCATCGAAAACAAGTTCCGTGACATGGCTGACCGTGAACGTCTGGCCGGTGTCGGCGAAGTGAACGGTGGTGACGCCGGCGACGGGTTTCGAGATGCTAACGCTGGCGTTATCGGCATGGTTGTCGAAGTTGACCGTATTGTCGCCGCCGACGCCGCCATTGATCGTGTCGCTGCCTTGGGCGGAGATATGGAACGTGTTGTCGCCGCCGACGCCGCCATTGATCGTGTCGCCGCCGCCCGTCCCAGCATAGATCGTATTGTCGCCGCCATTGCCGCCGACCAACATTTCGTTGGTCCCGGTGCCGCCATGGATGATATCGGAACTGCCACCCGCCGACAGCGTATCCCAGGACCCGGTTCCACCCCATAGCGTATCGTTGCCGCTTCCTCCGTCGAGCGACTGATGGCTGCCGCCTCCGGCGTACAGAACGTCGTTGGCGCCGCCGCCCCATACGGTGTCGAAGGATCCGGTGCCGCCGTACAACGTGTTGGCACCTTCGCCGCCCTGGAGGAACTGATAATCGCCGCTGCCGGCATGCAGAACGTTATTGCCGCCGCCGCCGGTGAGCGTGTCGGAAGAACCGGTTCCTCCCCACAATGTGTCGTTGCCGCCATTGCCGTTGAGCACTTGGGCGTTGCCCGTTCCGGCATGCAGAACGTCGTTGCCCGGGCCGCCCGAGAGCGTGTCGGCCAAACCGCCTCCTCCCCACAGCGTGTCGTTGCCGGGACCGCCGCTGAGCAACTGGAAGCTGCCCGTACCGGCGCGCAGGACGTCGTCGCCGCCGGCGCCCAAGAGCGTATCGGAAGAACCGCTTCCTCCCCACAACGTGTCGTCGCCGGGGCCGCCGACGAGGAGTTGGCCGTCGCCCGTGCCGGCATGCAAGGCGTTGTCGCCTGCGCCGCCGTAGATGCTGTCCATGCCGCCCCCGCCGAACACCGTGTTGTTGCCGGCGCCCATGCGGACAATATCGTCGCCCGTATCCTGCAATTGCACGAGGTTGTCGCCTGGGCCCGTCGCCACGACCACGCTGTTGCTGCCGGTGACCGTAATGGTCGCGTCCGGGTCGACGATGACCTGAAGATTGGGATCCAAACTGGTGTCGACCGTTATCGTCGACGACGGCACGATCAGGACTTGTGGCAAAACACCGTTCGCATCCGGCTGAAGGGGCGGGTAGCCGCCTATTTGAACGCTCACCGGACCGAAATCTCCGGCATTATTGAGAAAATTGATGATGCTCTGTTTCGCCGCGGGATCGACGCCGTCCGCAGTGAGGACGCTGTCGAGGCTGCCAGGGCCAGTCGGTGGTAGATCGTAAGTCGCCATTTGCGGAGCCCCCTAGAACCGTTAACGATATCAACCGCCCCATGCGATCGTTCTTCATAGAAAAGTTACGGATGATGAGTTGACGTGGAGGAAACCGAATCATCGTAATTTGATTGGATTACGCAGAGTAAGCGGCTCGTCAGCCGTCTGAATATTTGTCAAATTTGATTTTTGAAACGCTAAGCTTCGGCGCCGGCATGATTTTTTCAGAAACCGAAGGGCGCTGCGAGCAGCGAGTCGCGATGCGGAAATCGCTGCATTTTTTGCGCGGCGCAGGTTCCGACCGACGATTTGAACCGCGATCCCGATAGCCACGGCGCGTGCTTCACGCGCAGGAAGCCCACGGAAATTTACCTCCTCTGCGGGGTGACGCAGCGTCGTTCGGCGCGGGCGGCGAGACGCCGACGGACACCGCGGCGTGAGACGTCGCGCCACGGTTCGGCGAGTTATTAGTCCGTGTTTTCAATATCTTTACCGCGGCGAACGGATTGCAGATTTCGAAATTGGCCGCGGGCGCGCTTTGTCCTTCAGGGAACTGGAAGAGCAAGTCCCCGATGGTTTCGACAAATTTGACACATATTGTTTTAGTATAATATATATAAATATTACGCAATTAATTCGTTTGCTGTTATATATACGCGTAATAAGCCAATTTACTGCGTTATTGACCGAACCCGTTTCTGAGCGATAAGTAATAGCGCCGATCAAGGGGCGCGTT
>JBEKSH010000784.1:0-5126 GCA_049517235.1 Roseiarcus sp.
AATCAGGCGGCGGAGTCATCCATAGGTTGACTCACATTCGCGACGCCGCCGCAACAAAAAACATCCGCCAAAAATCCGGCCTTCGCTCACACCTTCAAAGCGGGCCGTGAGCAATTACGAAAAAGAAAATAGGTGACAAGCGCGCGCGAGTTGAAGTTGCAGGGACGGCCGGACAGATTTCAATACGACCTATGCCAGAAAGCGCGTTATACCCTCGTCACGCTTGATCTTGATTTCGATAACGACAAGGAATTTCCATTCACGTATGGAAATCGTCGGAGTTGTCATTGATGGGAAAGGAAGAACTAGAGAGTGCCATCAACGCCCTCGAATCCGCTGGGCGCACTATCGACAATTGGGTGCTGATATTTGCGGTAGGAGTCGCGTTTTGTCTCGCAATGGAAGCTATCTTTAGTGTCTCCCATTGGCTAAACAATCGGCAATTGCCCCCATTACGCTTAGAACTGACAAAATTGCAAGATATAGAATTGGCGAAACTTGAGTTTGTCGCCGCCGAGGCCAACAGGCGCACCGAGGAACTTAGGGCCGACAACCTGGCGCTGCAAAAGATAATGCAGCCACGCCGATTGGGATCAATAGTCTCTTTTTCGACTCCCGGAGAACCCGCGTCAATCCCTCTGGCAGACGTCCAATTTTCTGCAATAAAGCCGTTCGCAGGAACACCGGTTCTGATCCAAGTGGTTCCGGATTTTGAGGCCCAAACGCTTGCTAACGATATAGCGCTTATCGCGAATGTGTTCGGTTGGAGGCCGCAGTTTATGGATAAGTCGGTGTCACACCTTCCGTATGCACTTATCTCAGATGGTGTGATGGTTACGTATCCACCTGACAGCAAATTCCGCAAGGCGGCCGAAGCGCTCGCCGACGGATTTACTAAAGCGGGATTGAAAGGGCCGGCCGGTTGGGGCTTATCGGCAATATACGCCCAAGGATATCCAGTGGACCGCGACGGAAAGCCCGTAAAAAATCCGTTGTATCCGTCATTTGACGATCCTGTTGACGCCGTAATCGTATTGGTTGGAATGAAACCCATACCGGCGGCGGCCGGAAGCGCGCCCAAATAGCAAGCGAACAATCCCAAACAGATTGTAAGCCGCGAGCGTCGGCATCCAAGGGAGTCAACTATATAATTCCCATTTTTTGGACGCCGCGAGGCGATAATTGCCCGATCGGTCCTTCAAGCATTTTCCTCAATGTATTTCGCGACGATATTCCCATTCGCTGCGCAACGGCCGATTCGACAAATTGTCCGACGCGAGATTTGAATTCGCCTCCATTAACGATCGACGCATTGGGGTTCGCGCCATATTGAATTTCGGCGCTCTCATTGATGCCCAGGAAATACTGCTCTTCCAACCGATCGGCCTCCTTACCGATATGATGAATTTCAGTCGCCTCAACATGCCGACGCCGGGTTTCGCCAGCGTCGAGATATTCGCCGTTAAGAAATTTCGATTCCGGGCTCAGGTGATATTGCGCCAGCGCCTGCCGGTAGGTCTTGAGGCTTTCGGGCGCGATTGATTTTCTCGTGTCGCGATCAAACCAGTGGGGGGCGGCGGCGGCGCTGTCGTTGAAATGCGGCGAAATCGGCCTGAGCGCCGAGGCTCGCCTGCGGCGTCGCGGTTTTGCGTCGTCGCTCACAATTTCCGGGTCCGCATGCGCTTCGGCCATTGGATTGATCTGGCCCGACAAAAGGAAATTGAAGGGCTTCACTTGATCCTCATACAATCGCCCCGAATTATGGTCCTTGAACCAGCCGAGTTGGCCAATGGTGGTCGCCGCATAGCGGCTCAGCGCCGGCAAATTCACCGCGGGATGAAAGTTGTAATCGACCTGATTCGGATGGCCTTCCAGCATTGCTCGAACAATTTGAAACCAGACATCATGGTGCCAGCGCTTGATGCCATCGCCAATGTCGCGCAGCGGAACAACTGGCTTCGGTATTGACGACGGAGCCTCATTTTCCCGATACGGCGACAACAAATGCCCGAGTCCGTGGGCTGACGCCTTCCGAATCTGCGGCAAGCCGTCCGGACCGACATTGAACAGCACATATCGTTTGGCCGAAATCGCCAAAACAAACAACGGCGCCAGCTCCTTCGAATTTATCCGGTAATTCGCATTCTCGATCTTGAATAGCGGTCCTTTCGCCTCATACGGATTGAGAGGCGTGAACCATTCGCAGACCGTCATTGCCCGCGTGAAGAATTCGTCTTGGCCCATCGCGACCGGTTTGGCGATAGCCATGCTGTCGGTATCGCAAAATGCCCAATTTAGCCCTGCGTCGAGAGTCAATCGTTCCGCAATCGCCAAGATCAATCGAGCTGCGCCGGTAATGAGCGTGGCGAGCACAGGATGAAAATACCTGCCCGGCGATTCGACCTTCTTTGTTGAAATCGGGAAAGGCGCATCGCCGGGACCGCAGCATTGGAGGATTTCCGGCTGCTCAAACTCGCCGACATTCAATTCAACGAAAATCCCGTAGCTCGTCGAATTGGTGAGAATTTTCACGGTATTTTGCTCCGCATCCAATTCCGATTTGAGCGGCTCGTCGGCGCGATCCCGCATCTCCTTCACAATGGTGCGGCGGTCGATGAGGCATCGATAAAAATCGTCCTTGACCGGATGAATTTTGCGGGCGTCGTTGCCGGCAATTCCTACGGCGTCCAATCCTGCCTGCGGCTTTCCCGGCTCGAAGGTGATCGCCTTGAGGATTTTGACCGACTTGTCCGTCAACAATTTCGAAGCGATGCAATCGGCGAGGGTGAACCACAGCGGCATTCTGCTCTTGAGATAATTGAGGCCGATCGTCGCCTGCGAGCCTTCGCCATATTTGGCGCGAACCGGCAGAATGTCGTCGCCGGGCTTGATTTGAACGATTGTCGTTAGCCGGCGCCAGGCGTCCGGCGACTTCAAATCGGCGAGCGTAATCCGATTGAGCAGCGCCGTCGTTTCAATCGTCGTTTCGCGCCAATGCATTCTCCTGGCGATGACGAACGGCCATAAATTCATCAGCGTGCAGACCGTCGGATACATGGACAGGAAGTCGCAATAAAAAACTTGCGTCACAACCCGCCGCAATCGCACTTCAGAGCGACCTCCGTAATAGGTGCTCATGCCGTGGCCGATGATCGCGTCCGGGAAATCAGGTTGCACTTCCCGCCAGGGACGAATGCCCATTTGGCGGAGGTAGGCCTTTCCAATGCCCGCCTCACTCAGGATTTTTCCGGGATGGGTTTCCGTCAGCTGATGCTTTGCGAATTTGCCGCGCAGAATTTGAAAGCAGTCCCATGTGACTTGCACATCTTGCATCGCATAGTCGAGGTAGGCCGTCGTCAGCGGGCCGCCGTGCTCGTCAGTCGAATGCTTGCGATGTGGCGTCTTGAGAAAATCGGCGAGCGAAGCCAAATTGAACGACCGGCTGGTCAACGCGAACGAAAGCGTTTTGATGTCAATGAAGGAACCGCGAGGGGTCGCGGATGAAATGCCTCGCCTCCGCTCGGAGCGTGTTTCGTTTCGCGGTCTGATTCCGGTGAATTGCATCAGCGCGGAGCGCGCCGACAAATGTTTGATCTGAATTCGCGGCAACCATCGATTCGTTGACAGCTTGAGGGAAAATCCCCCCTTCATCGTTTTGCCGCGAGCGGGGTGATGGTCAATCGCAAGGCGGGACAGATCGAACGGTAGATTAAAACCAACGATCGTTGCCCGATGCTCATAGGCCAGCCCGAGGAATTTTTTCTCGACGAATTCGCATGCGTCCAGGCATTCCAATCCATGTTGGATCGCAAACGCGTGGACCAACGAAATCTCGGCGTCGCCCAGGGTCCTTCGATTGTAAAAGAGCCCAGATTCGACGATGTCATCGCACTTGCGCCATTGATAGGCGCCGATCAGCAACCTCTGTGACGGGTCCGTCGTCGTTTCGGTGTCGAAAATAAATGTGTACTCGCTGATCCGCGCCGGACTCGATTTCTTCTTTCGGGTTGGTTTCGCATCCCCCGGCGGAGGCACATAAGCTCGAACGGCAATGGGTATCCGAGTGATTTGACCGACGAAGAATGGGCGCATGTGGCGCCGTTGATTCCGCCGGCCAGGCGGGGCGGCAACAAACGCCATGTGAATGAGCGAGAGATCGTCAACGGGCTGATGTATGGGCGCTGCGTCGTCCGCTTAGCTACGACACGTCGAGGAGCGCGAGGGAGAGTGCCTTGACATTCTCGCAATGATCTGTTCGATTCCTATAATCGCAATCTATTTTCCTATATTAGAAAATGTCACGGACTCCAGGCTACGCACTTCTCACGCTCGAAAAAGGGCTTCGTGTCCTCGAGTTGATTGCGGACAATGCCGGTGACATCGGCTTGACGCAGCTCAGCACACAGCTCGACGAATCAACGACGGTGATCTTCCGCATTCTGCGTACGCTCGTCGGTCTCGGTTATCTAAACCAGGACCCCCGCACGAAGCGCTACAGCCTCGGCCTACGCGTCTGGGAGCTCAGCGAGAAAGCGATGGCGCGGCTCGACATCGTCGAACGAATCCAACCGATCTTGACGCATCTCACGCACCTCACCGGGGAGACATCGTCGTTCGCCATCAATCAGGGCAAGGAGTTTCTCTACGTAGCGACCGTCGCTGGCCTGCAGCCTCTGCGCGCCTATGTCGAGCCAGGCGCGCGCATTCCGCTTTCCATGCCGACAGCGTCAGGCCGCGCGATTCTCGCCTTCAGTCCACAGGAAGTCATCGACGAATTGCTTTCCAAGCCCCTTCAGAAATTCACGCCCAAGACGATCGTCGACCCGGCCAAGCTCCGCAACGTGCTTGAGGACATCAAGCGCCGCGGCGTGTCCGTCGTTCATGGCGAAAATCAGCAACAGCTTTCCGCCGTCGCGGCTCCGATCATGGATTCGGTGGGCCGGTGCATCGGCGCGCTTGCGATGTCAGGCGTCACGCAGGGGCGCTTCGAGGGCGAGGCGCTGGAGAAGATCATCCAGTTGGCCAAGAGAGAAGCGGAAAAGATCAACGAACTGATCCGCAACAGGAACCAACGCCTGGTTCCTCCAAAAAAGAGAATGAAAGCGACAAGCTAGGAGCTACGGCCG
>JBEKSH010000785.1:0-3103 GCA_049517235.1 Roseiarcus sp.
CGGGGGATTTCAAGGTTCGGGCGGGGACGCCGGCGAGGGCGTGAACGCGCTGCGCTTTGAGCAAAGGCTCTCCCCTGTTTTCAAAAGAATGGTGCGGACGGCGGGGGTCGAACCCGCACAGCCCAAGGGCCGAGGGATTTTAAGTCCCTTGCGTCTACCAATTTCGCCACGTCCGCCTGACCCGCGCTTTGTGTCACAAATCCGCGGCGATTTGAACGGGCTCAGCGCGAGCCCGCGAGACCGCGGCGCCGCTTCGATCAAAGGTCGGCGCAACCGGCAAAAATTTTGGATTTCCAAGGAAAATGCAAATATTTCCAAAGTTTTATTTGGCGGCTCCAGAAATATCAAGGGGTTACGTTTGGTGAAAATTTGGATTCCGCAAGCTTTTCCAAATTTTTGTTTGGCGGAAATCGGGAATATCAAGGGGTTGCAGTCGAAAAAATTTGGAAAATGCTGATTTTTGAAATTCTCCGCTCCGCGTCGACGCCAAACGCCTTCCTTCCCGCCTCCCTTGACGCCTCGCTAAAGACCAGACGCCAAGAAATCATGGAGCGGAAAAGCTGGAATGTCCAGAAATTGTTTCTCTAAAACAGAATTCTCCGGCGATCGGACGACTCCGTCGGCGGGGCCAAGCCGACAGGCGGCTGTCAAGCGGCTGCGCCGCTCATGCGCCGCGACGGACGGGCCACGCGCGGACCGCCGCCGGAGCCATAGGGCGTCGAGAGACCCCCGTCGTAAACCACGGGCTTTGGTAGTGTCTCAGTTTGTATGTCGGCTTCCTGCCCCAGGCGGTCATTCGGCGGCAGGAACTTCCCCGATCTAGGCGAAGCGCCAGACCGCGACCGGCTCGGCATAGCCGCGCACGGCGACGGGGCCGAGCGGATGGGCGTCGCCGATCGCTTCGCCCACAGCCTTGCGCATCGCATCCGAGACCAGGAATTGCGAGCCGACCTCCTTGTTGAGGCTTTCGAGGCGCGAGGCGAGGTTCACGGTGTCGCCGATGACCGTATATTCCTTGCGACGCGGCGAGCCGACGGTTCCGGTCACCGCCTCGCCGATATGGACGCCGATGCGGATGCGGATCGGCCAGGGGCTGCCGTCATTGCTCTCGCCGATCGCCCGCAGCATCCCGCGCCCCGCCGCGACGGCGTTGGCGGCCGCCGCCGGATCGTCGATCGGCGCGCCGAACATCGCGAGAAAGCCGTCGCCGAGGAACCTGTTTACGATGCCGTGATGGCGGTCGACGATCTCGACCAGAATCGCGAAGACGGCTTCGAGGCGGGCGACGACCTCGGCCGGCGAGCGGTCGCGCGCGGCGGCCGTGAAGCCGCGGATATCGACAAACATGACGCAGACCCGGCGCATTTCGCTGAGCTCGGCCGCGCCAATGGCGAGGAGACGGTCGACCACCTGGGGCGAGACATGCTGGCCGAAAAGGTTGGTCACGCGGTCGCGGGCCGAGGCGGCGGCGAGCGCGCGCTCGAAATGGCTCTTGATCGTCACCCCGACGGAGCCGGCGAACAGGCCGGCCGCCAGCGGGACCGCGTTGCGCGTCAGATGGAAGGCGATGCTGTAGTTGAGGTCGTCGGCTCGCCAGACCAGGCGCATCTCGACATAGGCGAGGGCGAACAGCTCGACCGCGGCGACCGCGCCGGTGAAAGCCGAAAGGACGAAATCGAGGCGCAACGTCGAAAGGATGATGAACAGGAAATAGAGCAGCGCCGGCCATGAGCTGAAGGCGACCGGCGCGTCGATGTATCCGGTGAGAACATAGATCCCCAGCGTCGGGAAGCTGGTTTCGACGAGCGCGTTGGCGTAGCGCCCGACGGTCGGAAATGAGCGTCCGCGCCGGGCCAGGAAGGTGACGAAGGCGGCCACGGCGAGCTCATAGGCAATGAAAGGCGGGAAGATCGTCAGCGGCGCGCGCGACGGTATCCGGCCGTGGAAGATCGAGCCGACAAGGCCGGGCGCGAAGCCCAAAAGAAGATAGATGACGGTGAGGATGACCGTCAGCATGCCGGTCAGGCTCAGCACGCGCCGCCGCTCGCTCCTCAGGACCTCGCGGTTCAGGAGTGCTTGAAATGTCGTGTCGGCGGGGCCGGCGGGCGTGTGCATGCTCTCGCTTCGGGGAAACTTTGCGGTTGCCAATACCCGCGCCGGACTTTCACCGGCTGCGACGCGCGAGTCTTCCTCGCGCACAACAAGCATTAAGATGTCCAATGATCGGCGCGGCCGCCAGCCGCCGCGCGGTCGTGCGCCTGAGATCGTCGCCAATGGCCGGCGATCAGGGCTTTTGCGCGGGGAAGGCCCGCCCCCCACCCTTTCAGGAAAGTCGAGCGGACCGCGACCAACCGCCTCGCGAGTCCCTTCCCGACCCAAAGCGACGGTGCGGCCCGTTGCTCGGGGACGCCAAGCTCCACCTGCGGCCCGGCCGCGCCGTTCCGCGACACGGGGGCGGCTTCGTCGGAATCCGCAACGCCCGTGAACCCTGCTGTCGTAACCAGGCCTCAACATGCCGGCCGGCGGAATTGATCGGCGGAAGCGCCGGAACAAACCTCCGCTCAGTCTAAAACAGCGAATAACCCAAGAAACACGCGACGATCACGGTTCCTACCACGTATATTGAAAAACTAATCCGCAAATATACAGTCTTCCAATATAGGATTCTACAAAGAATTACACACAACACCTGTTGTTGGTCGATGATGACATCTTGACTTTTCGGGTTATTAAAATCATTTGGGCTTGCGTTGCGATCAATTATGAAACTGGCCCGCCCCTCTCGAGGATAACGAGGCAGCAAACAAACAAGAAGACAAAAAAATACAATAACAAACGGTAATAATACGGCGGGCAGCGGCAGGAACGGCGGAAATTTGTTACTGAAACCCAAAATCGGTCCTATGGTGAACGCGCCATATATGATCGCCACATTGGCCTTGAAGTCGCTCATTCGAATCGCATCTGTATATACGGCGATTTGATTGCGATAATAGTTCATGGCGTCTTTTGTCATAGGCGAATCGTGAGCTCTAGGGAAGGAGGGAATCACCGTTGAGGCGCCAAGGCGGCCGGTCTGAATGGATGTTAGTGCATGACTGAC
>JBEKSH010000786.1:0-6150 GCA_049517235.1 Roseiarcus sp.
CACGTAATCGACGCGGTTCGCAGTTTTGTTGCCGCCGGCATTGACCATATCGGCGGTCGCAAATACATATAGAACGTCGTCAAGGGGTCCTGAGACATTTGATTGGAGATTCCATTTATCCATACAGTATTGATCGCCAATCATATCGAAAAGAATGCTCCACATTGTGCCGATATGAAAAACCTCTTTTAATCTGGTCTTCGCATTCACAACAATAGCATTGTGCGGGTTTTCTCGCTCAAATATCGAGAGGTCACCCTCGATTGGAATTTTTATCTCCCTTGAGCTATTTCCCAAATGAACAACTCTCTTCAGTTCTAATGCATGGCTTAGAGCCGGGGGTAGTCCTTTATCAACCAGAATATTGTCTTGCTGTCTCAGAAGATCAGCAAGAGAGTACACAATCTGATTGACAAAATTTTCGCCTATATTCTTTGCGAACCCTTGCCCTAACGTTGTTCGAAAGCCAGAGGTGTTTACTGTCGTCAATGCCAGCCGCTTTTGGAGCTCCGCTACTAAGTCGTGGCTAAAAAGCAACGTGGTCATATTGGATAGCGCCGTCACATGGGCGTCGCGTCTTGAGCTTCCTGCCTTCTCGGCTAACTCAATTCCTTCGTCAAACGCGACACGCATGCCCTCGAAGGTTTTCGGACTCTGATGTTCACGAACTCGTAGTTCCCCCCGAAGCCACCGGTGAACCAGTCCGTTGAAGTCTTGAACCGGCTTATCTTTTTCGTTGTAGAGGCGCGTTATCTTGGCTCGTGACATGATTCTGGATCCTGCTGTTGGACAACAGGATGGGTCAATCGCAGGCGAGTCAAGCTGGTCTTCAACACCAGGAATCGGCAAGCTATTGATTGTAAACGCCAACTGGCGCTGGAAAAGCTCCTTGGCACTACATTTTCGTTGATTGATGGGTTGGGATCAGGCTTCGGCGAGCTGTCGCACAGTCGGCGGCTACAAGGGCGAGCGAAAGAAAGAGCCGGGAATCATCGCCAACAGCGCCTTGCCTTCAGAACGCGCGATGATGAAGTAGAGTTCCGCTTTTCCGATCTCGTATGGATCCTGCTGGATGTTGTAGAGCCCGGACAGGTAGAGATGCTGATTGCACAGGGCCGGAATTCTGCCTAGTTGATCCGTCGCGTGCTCACCAAGAGACCGGCCTGGGTGGGGAAGCTGTGGACAGGACCGAGGTCAGTCGACTTTCGAAGGTCCCACGCTAAGCGACAGATCACTTGCCGCGCACTCAAGTATATTAGCGACCTCCTTCAAACGAAGGTCGTGTAAACGATCGCTGAGCGCCATCACTCCGATGGAATAGATAACGCCCACTCCCGCAATTTGAATGGGGCACGCTATCGCTGTGACCCCTGCTTCATTCTCGTCAACGCAGGTGGCAAATCCTCTACGCTTTATGGCTTTCATTTCAGCGAGGACCTCTTCTCGACGAGTTTTCGTGTTTACGCAGATTTTTGGCAGCGGATCCGGCAGAATCGAGCGGACAAATTCAGCTGGATGATGAGCCAGAATCGCTTTCGCGCACGCAGCCGCGTGCAGCGGTTGCGACAGGCCGGGCATCACGTAACCGCGCAAACCGCTTGGTGGCGCCGCCCATGCCACCGAAACAATACGCTTATCGACGAGCTTGGCCAGATAGCACGTTTCGCCAATCCGTCCGGCGACTTCGTCGAGCTTTTTTTGGGCGGTAATGCGTATCCAGGAATCATCCGCTCCCGTCTGCAAAAGCCGCAACATCCGGTTCCCCAACTTGTAGCCCTCGCGCCTCCCGCCGGTCAGAAGCCCCGCTTGGCGAAGGCCCTGAATAAGCCTGTACGCTGTCGGAAACGGCAGCGAGCAGAGGTTCGCCGCTTCCGCGGCGGTCAGACCCGGATGCGCAGCAACTTTTTCAAGGATGCTGAAGTAACGTTCAAGCGGTGCCTGACGTGAGCTTGAGCCTTCCTGCTCGGACTGATCGACGGCGGCGCTCGGCATTCGTTATCCCGTTCCCTTCCCGCGATCATTATTGACAATTTTCGTCCGTGCGGGCTAGACTTATCAAAGATCGGTTACTTTCTCTCGCTTATCGAGATATCGCCAGCGGGTAGGTTCGTCAATGGCAACTTGATGACTCACGATTTGCGCCAAACGACGATTGGCGGATCTCGTGCGGGACTCCGTGAAAGCGCTGCCGCGGCGCGACGCGCAGTCGATCGTTCTGAACTATGGTCCAAGTGAGCCCAATGGCGCGTCAACAAACTTTTCTAAAGCCAAGGACGAAGAACGACAATGCAGCCGAAGGAACCTGCTATGACCAGTGAAAATGATTTTACGTACCGCGGCGCCCGATGAGCGCGGCTCTCGTAACTGGCGGAAGTCGTGGAATCGGGCGAGCCATCGCGGTAGAATTGGCTCGAGCCGGTCATGAGGTGACGCTCACGTTCAACTCATCCACTTCGAAGGCTGAGGACACAGCCCGACAGATTCGCGAAGCTGGTGGTCGGGCGCGAATTGCACGTCTGACATTGGATGACCCCAGAGCAATTCGCGGTCAGATGGATGCTATTCTTGAAACAAATGGGCCGTACGACGTTCTCGTGAACAGTGCTGGTGGCCACAACCGAGCGCCGTTTCTTGAGATGACTTTGGAGCAGTGGCAGAGTGTCATCGACCTCGATCTGACAGCGCCTGCTTTGGTTGCGCAATCCTTTGCGCGTGGCCTCGTCGCGAAAGGGAAGCCAGGATCGATTGTCAACATCGGCTCGATCAACGGCCTCATCGCCTACCCCAACCTGGCGCACTATTGTTCTGCCAAGGGCGGCGTACACATGTTTACGCGGGCGCTCGCACTGGAGCTTGCACGACATAGCATTAGGGTCAACGCGATCGCGCCAGGACTGATCGATACCGACCTGACACGAGCGATTTTCCAGAATGAGGACCTCTTGCAAGGCAAGCTGGAGCGTATTCCGCTGGGTCGCCATGGTCGGGCTGACGAAGTGGCTAGTCTTGTACGTTATCTTGTCAGCCCTGAAGCGCAATGGATGACGGGCAGTATCGTCACTCTCGACGGTGGTCAGCATATCCACTGAAGGCTAAATATGTTTCTTCTTGACGTTCGCGTATCCATTGAGCCCGAATATGACGCCGCGCTCAACGAATGGTACCATACCCATGTTCCGAGATTAGTGTCTTTGCCTGGCTATGAAAGCGGTCGGCGATATGTCGGCGCCAGCCGGGGGCCTCGGTATGCCGCCCTTTACGAGATCAAGAGTGCGATTTACCTCCCGCGTCTCCTCGGCGAGAATCACTCCCAACGTGAACCGCTAACGCTTTCGGAGTGGAGCGAGTGGGATGCGCGCTTTGTCAGGCACATGACTCATGGGTCGACGAATCTCTACGACGCCGGGGAATGTGACCAACTCCTGTTGGGAGATTGGCCAATCGTTGAGTTTCGCTTTGATGGCGGTAACGCCGACGATCTGCGCACGCTCTGCGGCCGAGCTTTGCCAACCGAAGCTCGCGCGTCGCCTGTCGCCGCGTCCTTCCTCAAGAAAGCCTCTCAAGATGATGTTCAGTGGCTCAATACCCGACCGGAACATCTTGTAATCTTGCAAAGTCATGATCTGGAGGCTGCGCTCGCTCTTGCTGAAGATGATCGATTGCGCATTGCTCTTACAGAGCGAGGTGCTCAAGATATCGAGGCTGTTGTATATACCCAAATTGCGAGACATTGGCGGATTCCAAGCGCACCATGAATCCCGTTTGAACTTTGTCCACTTGTTATCTCACAATTGCAGCCCCTTAGAAGATAGGTAAGGCGATATGACAGTGAACGATCCCGGTCTGCTGGTGGTTCGCTCGGAGCCAATTGATCTCGAGATGGAGGCCGAGTACCACCGTTGGTATGCTGACCATCTCCGTCAGCTGGCTGCGGTGCCCGGCGTAACTCGCGCGCAGCGGTTCGAGTCTGTCGATGGGACGCCCAGGTTTATGGCCCTGTATGAAACAGAGAGCCTCGATGTATTCAACTCTGCAGACTATCTGAAGGTAGGCAGATTTGGATCGCTGACCAAGCATGTTCGCTTCACTCGAAACGTCTACCGCTATATGCCGCCGGAGGGCCCGCTGTGGCGACGGTGAATGTCGCTGTTGTCCAACTTGCTCCGCAATTGGGCAAGGTGCAGCACAATCTTTGCGCGTGTTTGTCGGGTATTCGGGGCGCTGCCGCCACCGGTGGGGAGCTGATCGTGCTGCCAGAGTGCGCGACGTCGGGGTACATGCTAGATTCCAAGGAGGATGCGCGCGCGGCGGCTGTGGAGATTGACGGGCCGGAGGTAGGGGCCCTTGCGGGCTGCGCCTCCGATCTTGGAGTGCATTGTCTGGTTGGAGTTCTCGAGCGATCAGGTAGCAAACTCTACAACTCTGCAGTTCTCATCGGGCCCGACGGCGTCATCGGCGCCTATCGCAAGACGCATTTGCCACGCGGCGGAGTTGATCGTTTCGTCGAGCCGGGCGACGAGTTGGGACTCTTCGACACGTCGCTGGGCCGATTGGGAGTTCAGATCTGTTACGATCTCCGTTTCCCAGAGCTTTCGAGAGCTCTCACCGCCGGCGGCGCGCGTTTGCTTTTGCATCCGACCAACTGGCCGATCGGCGCTCGGCCAGTAGCAGAAATCGTCACACGAGCTCGTGCATTCGACAATCGTGTTCCCCTGGTGTCCGCCAATCGTTATGGGGCGGAGTCTTGGGGAGAATTCTGTGGGCGAAGCCAGATCGTTTCCTCTGACGGAGAGGTTCTGGCGTTAGCGCCGCCAGAGGGAGACTCGATTATCAGCGCGAGGGTCCAGCTTGCGACGCTAGATCCTGGAGCAATCGTCACGCGACCGGGGGAATATGAGCTGCACTTAATGCATGACCGTCGGCCCGACTTGTATCTCGATTCAAGGTCGCGGGATGAAGAATGAGACCGACGAGGGCGGGGACTTCGGCGTTTGTGAACCTTGTGGGGCTGGCTCCTAAGGTAAAGCGACTTGCAGGTGGATTCGCGTTCGTCGAGGGCCCGATTTGGAATCCCGCAAAAGGGGAGCTGCTGTTCAACGACATCCCGGCCAGCCAACGCTGGAGCTATACGCCGCAGCGAGGTGTGAAGCTCATTAGCAGATCGACCAACAAAGCGAATGGGATGACCTATGACGCTCAATTGCGATTGGTTGTCTGTGAGCACTCGACCAATAGTGTTGTGCGTTTCGCTTCAGATGGAAGGCGGGAGGTCCTCGCCTCGCAGTATGGCGGGTTGGAGCTGAATAGTCCCAACGACGTCGTCGTGACACGTGAAGGCTGCATTCTGTTTACCGATCCAACATTCGGTCGTAACGAACGATTCGGCATGGAGCGTCCGATACCACGGCCCGAGCGGAGCGTGTACTGTTTGGCTCCGTCAGGCGATCTCCGAGTTGTGCGGGATGATTTCCAAGAGCCTAATGGGCTCTGTCTTTCGCCTGACGGCTCTGTCCTCTATGTCAACGACAGTCCTCGCGCGGAGATCCGCGCCTTTGGCTGGTCTAGGGACCATTGCACAGATGAAGGAGCGATCTTCGCAAACCGCATCGGCAACGGTGTTTTCGGCGAAGGCATTGTGGATGGTATGAAGGCCGATCGGGCGGGCAATATCTGGGTCACGGGGCCTGGCGGCGTCTGGGTGTTTGACCCGTCCGGCACCCATTTGGGAATCGTCTCCGTGCCAGAAGAGGTTGGCAATCTTCACTGGGGAGGGGATGATTTTTCCGACCTCTATATTTGTGCGACCAGCAGTCTTTATCGGCTGCAAACGGCGACCTCAGGAGCCATGGAGCCGTTCTTGCATGGGTTGGCGCGAGGAATTGCGCAGCAATGAGCGAGGTGCAAAATCGCAGTGAAAATCTGGGGTCCCGGTTCAACGCTCATTGACAACCTCCCAGTCCCATATGTCATGAGCCAGCACACAGCGTGGCCGCCTGGCCCGGTCGAGTGTGAATCGGCGTGGAATAAGGGCTCTGACTCACTTTTGATGACGGCTCAATTCCTATGTCGCGACAAATCATTGATATCGTGCGCCTTTGCCGAAAGTCCCTCTGAAACGCCGCGATGGCGCGCCTGGAGGCGCGGAGAGAG
>JBEKSH010000787.1:0-2727 GCA_049517235.1 Roseiarcus sp.
CGCGTCATATTCCTGATACAGCTCGAACGCGCCGAGATAGAACCGCTGCTTTCGCATGACGCCCGCAGAGGAGATGGTCGTCTTGCGAACACGCTGTCCGGCGGCGTTGTAGACGTAAAAGGTCTGCTCGCCCTGATGCAGCACTCCGTCGCCGTCGGCCGCGTTGATCGCCTGCCGCTGCGTCATCTCGAGCTGGTCCGAGAAGTCCCACTGCATCTGCTGCAATTGCGGCATTGCCGTCATGTTGCCGTGCAGGTTATAAGCGTAGTTCTCGATCAGGGCCTGACTGCCCGAGATCGTCGTAGAGGTCAGTCGATTGCTGAACTTCGCCGCCTCGAGCTGGCTCGGTTTATTGTACGCGTAAGTCCGCGTCCACCCTGGGTTGGCCGGGGCGCTGCCGCGGTGGTTGAAGCTCAGAAAGTTGCCAACGGCGTCGTACTGATACTGCTCGTCATAGATGCCCATCGCGTTGCCGTCGCCGGGCTGGACCAGCAGGACTCGAGGTACGTCATTGTACGAGGTGGGTGCCGGGGCCAGCGGGACGCTGCCGGCGAGCCCCAGTTGTTCTCGTCCGGTCGCCTCGATCAGCCGGTAGATCGCGTCGTAGGTATAGTCGCTGCTCGGCTCCACCCGAACGTTACGAAAGAACACTGTGTCCTGCAGATCTGCGTCGTCCTCAATATGCGTGACGTTTCCAGCGGGATCGTAGGTGAAAGCGAGATCCTGGACGGTCTGCTGGTGTGCCGGAAAGGCCGGACGCGTGGTCGTCAAGCCCGCCATGCGGAATGTCAGGGGGTCGTACGAGTACGCCGTATTGGTCCCTAAATTCGCATAGGTGATCTGCAGCCGTTGGCCTTTCGCGTTATAAGCGATGTCCGTGACGAACGGCGTGGCCGCGGACGCGCCGCGCAGGTTCACGCTCAACACCTTCAGCGCGTTCCGCTCGTTGTAGGTGGGCGTGGTCACGCTACCATCGGACGATGTCAGCGCGGTCGGCCGGTTCAGCGCATCGAACGTCGTGCTTGCAACCCAGGCGGCCAGCAGTGGCGGCGCGGCTCCATTCCAGTCCGTCAACGCCTTCGGATCTGAGACAATCTGCCGACTGCTACGCAGCAAGTTGCCCTTGAAGTCGAAGGCCTCAGGCCGACCGGTCGCTGGGTTCAGCGCCATGTTCACGCTCAGCCCCGCCACATCCGACTGCTGAAACACGCGCGTGCACAGGTTCAGCGCCTGCGCAATCGCTTGTCCTTCGCCATAAGTCGTCTTGGCGTAGCAAACCTCCGCCGCGAGCGTGCGCGGGTCGGAGTTGACCGAATCCGTCCCCACCACGTACGAATTGGTCGGCCGGCGCAACGCATCGTATTCGGCGCGCCGGTTGTGCCCCCGATCATCCCAGCTGCGAATGCTCTTGCCTGTTACATCATTCAATACCCAGCGCTGACCGGCCTCCATGCTTGATTGATGAATGCGTGTGCCCAGCAGATCGTAATCGTAAGTCGCCACCAAACGTCCCAGCGCATCGATCACCGACCGCTGGCGCCCCTGAATGTCTAGGGTGGTCCGCGTCGGATACTTCCCGGCCGCGGCATTATCGGTCACCGTCAATGTGGACCTACCGAACGCATCGAAATAGGCCGTGGTCGGCGTGTTCGCGTGTGCGGCGGCATTGGCGGCCGCGTTCTGCTCCTGTGGGCCGAGACCGCCAGCCGATCGCTGTTGATACCAGGTCGGCGAATAGTCATCCGCGACTAGCCGAGTGAAGAAGTCGCCAATATCCGGATCAGCGGTCGGATCGGCCTGGAGTACGTTGTCGTTGACGTCCCAGCTTTGCTGATGCCACGAATCGAAGACGACTTTCTCGTAGGTCTGGTTCGGATGAACCGTCGCCACGACTCGGTCGACGGAGTCGTAGCAGATGATGGGACTGACCCCGACCTGCGCGCCGAATTCAAATTGATGGCCGCTCGTTGGCAAAATGCTAAAAAAGGGCTCATATTGTCGGACCGGCTTGCCCTTGTTGTTGAAAATGGTCCAGCCGCTGCCGATCCAGCGTGGGCTGACCACGGGACCGCCGTCAGTGACGGATCCGGGGTCCGCCTGCAATTTCTTCTGGATCTCTCGACCGAAGCCGTCCCAGTAGCTGAAGTTGACCTGCATAGCGCTGACCGCGCCGCCCGCAAGGTCGCTCTCATGGGTCTCACGGGCCAGGGTCGCCGCGAACGCTGGTTTCCAGGCTGTCTGGTCGGTCGGCGAGGCCTGGCTGCTCTCGACATATTGCTGCAGATTATAGATGATCCGCGTTGTCGCCGTCCCCAGGAGGCTGGCGGCGATCGTGTGTGGATCGTCCGCCGCATAGAAAGCATCGATCTGCGCCTTCGTCAGATCGGTAGTGAAGGTCGTGAATGAGTCGCCAACATTCTGCCCCTGCTTGCCCATGAGCGCCGTACCGACCACCAGCCCAAGCGCGTCGAACATCACGGCAGTCTGGTTGCCGTTCGCATCAGTCGTCACAGTGGGCGCGAGCACGCGATAGTCGTTCACCGCGCCGGTGACATTGCCGATGGCATCGGTCGATTTTGAGACCAGAAGGTTATTCGGATTGTCATAAGCCACCACCGTTGCGTTGCCGAATGGATCGACAAAGCGCTGCGGCAGGAAGAAATCCGCCTGCGCAGTCGCAGTCTCCTGTTGGGGCGTGCCTGCGCTGGGCGCGTAGAAGACGCGGGA
>JBEKSH010000788.1:0-4958 GCA_049517235.1 Roseiarcus sp.
CTTTCCGGCGGCTCGTAAGGGCGATTATGCGGGTGTTGACTATTTTCTGAAAAGAGCGTAGGGTGATTCTTACACAAGGGAATTGCTCCTATGCCGAGCCCAAAATTCACTCCCCAGATGACGGTTCGCCAGTTCGAAAAACTGTTTCCGACTGATGACGCCTGCAAAAGCTATCTCGTCTCGCGCCGCTGGCCGGATGGCATCCGTTGCGCCCGGTGCGGCAATGAAGATGTCTATCCTGTCGCCAACAAGCCCTTCCACTGGCAGTGCTCGAAATGCGCCAAGGCTGGCGGATATCGCTTTTCCGTCACTGCCAAAACCATCTTCGACAACACGAAGATCGGGCTCAAGACATGGTTCAAGGTCATCTATCTGATGCTGATCAGCAAGAAGGGAATTTCCTCGCTGCAAATTCATCGCATGATGGGCTTCGGCTCCTATTCGACCGCGCTCTACATGTGCCATCGCGTTCGCGCTGGGCTCGCCGATCCAGAATTCCGCAAGCTCGTTGGCATCGTCGAAGTTGACGAAACTTATATCGGAGGCAAGAACAAGAACCGACATGCCGACAAGCGCACCCCCGGTACTGGCGCGTCCGGCAAAGAAATCGTGGTTGGCGCAGTTGAGCGACAGGGGAACGTCGTTGCTCGCGTCATCGCTCATGCCAACACCGCGACACTCAATGCCTTCGTTCGGCAAGCCATATCGGAAAAGGTCAGCTTGATCGCCAGCGACGAAAACAAGGCTTACGATCCGCTTTCCGAAATCTTCAACCATCAGACCGTCAATCACTCCGCCGGGCAATACGTCAACGGTGCGGTCCATACCGCAACAATCGACGGCTTCTGGTCGCTCTTGAAGCGCGGCATCATGGGCAGCTACCACAAGGTCAGTCGCAAATATCTGCCGCTCTATGTCGCCGAGTTCGAATGGCGCTACAACAACCGAAACAACCCCGACATTTTCGGCGCGGCCATAGGTCGGTGCTGAAACGCAAAAAGAGCCGTGGGAGGCGGAAGCGTTGTCAGTAAAACGATCATCGGAGAAACACACATGGTCGCCGGCAAGCAGCCACCCAGCGGAAAAAATACTGACCTCGAAAAAGCACCATCCGCAAAGGACCAAAAGTATGGACCTGTATCGAATATTGTTTTTGAATCCTTTATAACTAAATACAATGCCGCTCAAGAAGCAAATAATGGATATCAAACAAAGAGTTTGAATTGGAGCGTACGAACGTTCATAGCCGTAAGCATATATACCGCTGTAACACTCGCTCTTTTTTTCTTGAGCATGTGCACTCTCCAGACCCAAAAAGACACGTTCTACTTCTCGCAACGCGCTTCTGTGATACTCAGCGATATTGATATAGTACCCACGTCTTGGCTCGGAACAAATATCGGATATACACTCATTCCAAGATGGCAAAACGCTGGCGGAACCAATGCGGACAAAATGTCCTTTTTCATCAATTATGATTTTTCTCGCGACGATCTTCCTAGAGGTTTCTCCAATGTAGAAAGTCCCAAAGAAGAGGGCCCGACATCCGTAGGCCCGAAAGAAACTCTCGGGTCTGGCGCAGTAAGAGATAAAATCGGGCGACCAATCATTTTTCCACAAGCCTGTCTTGACGAAATGACCCGCGGCAAATTCAGATTTAATTATATATGGGGAACCGCGATCTATAATGACATACTCAGGCCGGACATAGCTAGAACCACCAAATTCTGTTGGCGTCTTTATGGAACCCTGTCCCTTAGAGGAGATATCAAATTTAACCATTATCTCTGTGACGAGGGTAATTGTCAGGACGATGCTTGCAAAGCAGCCGAAAAATTTACAGCACCTACTCTGCCCATCGATACGTGCGCTATTCAAATACCAATCATGACCGTTCCTCCCGAGCCGCCTGTTCAACCAGCGATTCCGAACACTGGACAGACGCCTAAATAGACAAAAAGCGCTCATGATGCGTCTTGCGCGTCAGAAATGGAAACACCATGAAACACCCGAGAATAGTCAAAGTTGTCGAGATGAAACGCAGTCCCCAAATGTGGTCGATAAAAGCAGGGGCGCGTTACGTCATGGGTTTCATGGGCACCGATGCGAGAGAGCGCGCCATAGCGTTTGCCCAAACAAACTATTCCGAATTCACTGTCGTCTCGAAGCCGACGCCAAAGCGCGAGCAAGCGCGCCTTGACGCGATCGCCGGCCTGTCGGAGCCAAGCTAATTGGAAATTCCAAAAATAGTCAACACGTGCATATTCGCCCTCGTAAGCGAGGGGTCTCTGGAACGGCAGGCCGTTTCGATCGCACGGCGGACGGCTTCGCCATCTCCGACGACGCGCAGCATTGCGAGCACGACGATCTGCGGGGGTGGCGCATGCCTCGCTGCCAGCTTTTCGAGATTGAGGCACATCTCTGCTGCCGCGTCTGCGTCTTTCATAGCATTTGCTGGAGCGTCGACGATCTGAAACGGCTCCCCTGCGGGACGTAAGTAGATCGGTCGGCTCCGTTGATGCCTCCGAGATTTGTATTCGCGCTATCGCATTTTCGTGCGCTTTTGCATATCCCGGAGCGGGATTGTAAATTGGAGCATGTCACTCGATGAAATCGTGACCGCCTTCATTCGAGACTACCGGCATCTCGTATCAGGGACTACCGCGAAACGATCTCTGAAGCGATTGAAGCCCACTTCTTGGGGCTGAATCACGTAGCGATCGGTGGGCTCATGCCCGTCATCGAGGGCACCGAGCGGCAGATCGCCGGCCAGCGCGGCATAACGGCAAATGGGGTCAAAGCCGTATTCACCGCGCTCGCCGAAGACTGCAAGCTGGAATCCGCGAGCAAACGCATTGGTGCGACGGACGAAGTCGTGTCGATGATGGATTCGTTCACGCTCTTCGTCAGAAACTATCTGTCCGTCGGTCCCAGCCTGTATCCGCTCATGGACAAGACCAACCGGCACGGGATCGCGCACGGAGCCTATGCCGACGCGTATTCAAGTTCGCGGCCTACTACGTCGCATTGCGGATACTTAGCGCATCTCGCGTCCGACAGAGGTTTGATCATGGCTCCGGATCTTAGAATGGAAAATTCGCCGGCCGCCACTCTCCTGTCGGACTCTCGTAGGGAAGAATGTAGACCTCGGAAAGCGCCCAGGACGGGACACTTGTAAGCTGAAAGAAGGATCGCAGCTCGGAATTCCTGCCCAGACCAGCGGGCAACCCGAACTGCGCCACGATCATGACGACGCACGCGCTGATCGCCTCGAAGACATTGCGCAAACTCGCCCGGTCGAACGAGTTCTCGCGATCATGCTTCACGGCATTATATGCATCGTACCATTGAAGCTCCCGCGTCGGCTTACCCGTGGTGCCCCATCCATCATAAGGCTTGAAAGGCGCGAGCCACGGATAATTCGGGAACGCGACGGCGTAGTGGTCCAGCTTCATCGCGCTATTGAGCTTGACATAGGCGGACGTACTGAGCCGGTCCCCTGCCTGCGCCGCGCCATTGGCGACCAGAACGCCGCGCCAATGCGTTTCCACCTCTGTGCATGCGAGTATCAGCAAATTTCGAGTGTCGTGGCCGAAGGTGTCGAGCGCTTTTCCTTGGGGATGCACCGTCTGGCAGATGCGCTCTAGCTGGCGCGCAAGCACGGATAGCTGTCCTCGCGCCATGGCCACGACATCGGCCTCAACTTGCGCGCTTCGATTCCATCCAATGCCGTCGTGCGGATGTTGGTCGATCGGGCGCGAGATTCGCGGATAGAATTCGCCGGGTCCGAGGTTGGTTTTGTGGAAGGGGCTTTCTCTGTTCGGCCCGAAGAAGCCTGATGCTTGGCGATATATCGCGTCCCAAACCACTTCGCCGGGCTCGGCCTTAAAATAGGTGCCTATGCCTTGCTTGGGGTCGCCAGCGCCGATGCGGCGGGCTTCGGTGTCATCGATCCACCATACCTGCAACGGCGCGCCTAGCATGATCCGAAGATAGTAGCTCATTCAAGGCTCCCACCTCGCGCGCGGTTAGGTTTGCGGACCTGCGGGGAAGAAAAGCGGCGGCTGCCGCTTCGGCGGCACGTCGTTCCGGCTCGGCGGCACATAGTTGTCAGTGACATCGTGGATGCACAAGAACCGCCCGAAAGCGAGTTCGGCGCAGGTCGATTGAAATTTTTCGCCGCCGCCATTCATCTGAGCGATGCGCGCATAGAGGCCGTCGATGTTCTTGGAGGTTGAAAAGGCTCTCCGCCAGCTCGATCACGCCGAACGTGCTGGCCTCGCGGCAGCTGTCCGACGAAAAGTCCATACGCAGAACGCGGCTTCCGAGCGTCATGTAGGATGTGGATCGCGACAGGGGAAGGGCCGATTGATAGAATGGCGGCCCACAAGGCGACTTAAGAGACGAGACAGATCATGCTGCCCGCGACTGAGGCGGAGAAGGCCGACGTTATCGAATATTACTTGTCGCAGTCGCCTGGAGCCAAGGTGGCCTTCCTGCAGAAGGTGTATTCCGAGGCGATCATTGGTCATCAGCACGATGTCTGGGATGTCCATGCGAGCGACGGTCGCTGGTGGATAATCACGAACCCGACCAATCTCTATTCCCAGGATCAGTTCCCCAATATGGACCTTGCGGTGACGTTCCATATGGGACTTTGTCTGCGCATCCCTCGATCGCAGCGGCAAAGGAAATCGGATCGTAACATCTGGCCGTTTGCGGAAGTCTTTATCAAGCTCCGCGAAGCGTCCGACGCCTTGAGCCAGGCTCAGAACGTCGCCGACTATCAAGCGATCGGCATGCGCAGCCGCGAAGCGCTGCTTAGCTTCGTCGGGGCGGCCCAAGACGTCGCCGAATGGACCAAGGAAGACGCGCCCAAACGTGCCGACTTTCGCGCCTGGACCGAATTGATCTGCAATATCGCCCTGGCCGGGGAGAGCCAGAAGGAACGGCGCCAT
>JBEKSH010000789.1:0-3437 GCA_049517235.1 Roseiarcus sp.
CCGCAGCGTTCTTGCGCCATTCTTCGAAGGCGGCAGGAAGGTCCGGATCGTCCGGCGAGAGCGCTTTGAAGGCATCAAAGTCCTCTTGCCGAATAGCTGGACCAATCTTCGGTCTAGGCATGAAGCTTTCCCCAGCTACAGCAGGGGCGCGCCGTGATCGCGCGCGCGGCTCGGGCCGCATTCCATGTCTATCCGACGATCCATTGCAGCGCCTCGCTTTGATGGCTCCTATCGTAGGCTCTTACCTCCGGATGCAGGAATATCCTGACCGCGCCAATCAGCCAATGCTGCCAGTCGTGCCCGGCGATCACTGCGATGCGCTCTACTCTCTGTTGGTGGGTTTTTATGAACCGAGCATGATTTTCGAAAGCCGCAATATTTTCCCAACCGTTGAACTGGGAAGCGTCGATCAGCAATCTGATTTTTCCATGCTGACTGATGAGAGAGTCGATTTGCGGCGCAATTTGGCGGAAGTCATCAGCTTTCAATTTCCCCGGCGCAATGATTTTCAACACATTGGCGGAGATAACTTCTGTCGCGATCATGTGACACCTCCTTCGTGGTCACAGTCGGTTTACGCGCTCTGTATCCGTTGGGCTAGGCGGCTCGCGGCGACGCCGATGGTCGGGCGGATGGTCATCGGACCATTGGGCGCCCTTACGCCTCCGAAGTCGATCCAATTCGGCGGACGTTATCGCAAAGGAAATGCTGGCGCGCATGCCGCAGACTCGAACGCCGCGAGTCCGCCGGGAATCCTCCACAGGACTCAAATGTCAGATTTCATGCACTAGGAGACGATCATGGTCAAAATAGCTATCCTTGATGATTGGCAAGACGTCGCGCGAAACAGCGCCGACTGGTCCGCTTTGGCCGCCCGAGCCAATCTGGTGTTCTTTGCTGACGCTTTCGGCACGGAGGACGAAGCGGCTACTGCGCTGGCGGATTTCGACATTCTCCTCACCATGCGTGAGCGCACAGCCTTTCCTGAGACCCTGATCCGCCGTCTCCCCAAGTTGCGCATGATCAGCATCACGGGCGCCTCTAACGCGTCGCTGGACGTCGCGGCCTGCACCCGCCAGGGCGTTTTGGTCTGCAATACCGCGGGCGGCGCCCACGCCGCTCCCTATGCCACAGCCGAATTGGCCCTGGGCCTGCTGATCGCCGCCGCCCGCGCCATCCCGACTGCGGACGCGACCATGCGCGCCGGCGGCTTCCAGCGTGGCGTACCCGTGGGAATGGGCCTTGCCGGCAAGACGCTCGGCATCCTCGGGCTCGGTCGGCTAGGCGCCCGAATGGCCCGTTACGCTATTGCGCTCGACATGAACGTTATCGCCTGGAGTCCAAACCTTGCGGAAGCCAAGGCCCGTGAAGTCGGCGCCAGCCTCGTCAGCAAATCAGATCTCATGGCCAACTCCGACGCTATCTCCGTGCACATGGTCCTTTCGCCTCGAAGCCGCGGCATCATAGGCGCCGAGGACATTGGCCGCATGAGGAAGGGCGCCATTTTGATCAATACTTCTCGCGGCGCTCTGATCGAGGAGGCTGCCCTCATAGCCGCGGTCAAAGCCGGCAAGATCATTGCGGCGTTGGACGTCTACGACAAAGAGCCGCTCGCGCAGGATCATCCATTCCGCGCTTCAGCCCATACCGTGATCACGCCCCATCTCGGTTATGGAGTCGCGGAAACGTGGCTCGATTTCTATCCTCGAAGCATTGAGAATGCTGAGGCCTTTCTCGATGGTAAGCCGATTCGGGTTTTGAATGTGCCGTAGACGCCCGGTCGCCACCGCCGCTCAATCTTGCCGCACGGACGCGCCCAGGTCGCAGACGCGATGGTTGACTTGTCATGATCTGCGCTATCGGGCCAGTTTAACTCGCGCCTGGGGATGTCGACTGGGCGATTCCTGATGGCGGCTTTCGACCGATGCCGTGGAATCGAGGCCAGAATTGTTCGCCACCGTGCTCCGTGCGGCGAAAGGCGCGCTCGGTCCGCAGGGCATATTGAATCCCGGCGTGCTGATCGAGCCTTGACGCTGCTTATGCACCCGATCCTGTTCTGACTTGGAGATGCGCTTACGAAGATAATGAGCGTTTGATCCAGGCTGCCGAGTCGAAATGACAGCCGGGCGCCCCCGTCGGCGAGGATCACGGATTTGGCCGGTCTCATGAATCGTGTGCCGTGACTGTGAGATCGACCATGATTTCGCCCGCCAACCGTTCTAATGTTTTCCGCAAGTCGTCGCTGGCAAGGTCGTCCGGTACACGAAGTCGCGCCGCCGCCCGGAACATTTGCGCGCCCGAAAAAGGGGCGCCTTCAATGCTGCTGGTGAATTCTTCGATATTGACGCCCAGCTCAGTCAAGGCTTGTGTCTCGTCGCGGACGATACCCGGCCGGTCATTGACGACGAGTTCGAGCTTGACGCTCTTGTGGCTTTCATGCGTTTGGGTATCAGCGCTCCGCTCGATTGTGATGCGAAGGCCCGCCGACTCGAGATCGCGTAAGGCGGCAGTCAGCGCGGCGACGTTCGGCTCGGGGACATTGATGAGCACGATGCCGGCGAATTCGCCCGCTAGATGCGCCAGCCGGCTCTCCAGCCAAGCACCGTCGAAAGCCGCCACTTTCTCCGAAATCGCGTTCACGAGACCGGGTCTATCGCGACCAATAAACGTCAGGACAATGGGCGTCGTCATATCTTACTCCTCGGCGATATCGTCGATCCCGGTATCGATCAGCGCAAGCCGTTTTCGTCCGCGTGCTTATGCCTCTCGGCGGGTTCCCAAGTGAAGTTGTCGTCATCCACATTCTCAAGACGATGGCAAATGCGATCTGCGCTCGTGCGGCGCCCGGACTCGGCAAGCCGCGTCGAACACACGGCATCGCTGACCCGCGCGTCGTGAGATATCTGATCGCGCAAGTCAAAAACAACCAGCCGACCCTTCACGAGACCGTCGCTGGGGGCTGCATAACCGCGCGTACCCGCAAGAGCGCCTGCTCGGTGGGGTGGGGCACGGATAACTGAGACATCCGGCTGCGGCAAATTGGACCGCAATCGGAGGTTTTGAGATGACGATCGATAAAGGGCGCGAACGCCTATGCTGCCTGGCACACGATCTTCGCCTCGTCTTGTCGTGTCGTTATCGCTAGCCTGATGGACGCAAGTCGGATGCAGGCGATGTAGTTTTCTGCGGGCTTATCGCGGCAAGCAATTCAGCCATTCGGCGCTGTCGAGGGCGCGCGCAGCGACGCCTGCGGCGAGACGGCGCTGAACGGGCCTCGGATGCGCAGCGTCGCGCTTGATCGGGTTCGGCAGCGACGTCGCAAGCAGCGCCGCCTCGCGCGCGTCGAGCTGGCTCGCTCTTTTGTGGAAGTAGCGTTGCGCCGCAGCCTCAATGCCGAAGAGCCCGTCGCCCCATTCGGCGATGTTGAGATAGACCTC
>JBEKSH010000790.1:0-4763 GCA_049517235.1 Roseiarcus sp.
CATGGCAGCGATTGCCGGCTTCCTGCTGACCGCCATACCAAACTGGACGCGGCGCCTTCCCGTCAGCGGCGGCCCCTTAGCTCTGCTCGCCGGCTTGTGGCTGCTGGGTCGAATCGACTGCCTGGTCTCGGCGCTGATTCCGGCGTGGATCGCCGTCGCGGTGGACCTGTCTTTCCCCGTGGTTCTGGTCGGTGTTGTCGCCCGGGAAATCGTCGCCGGCCGGAACTGGCGCAACCTGCCGATGGTGGCGCCGGTGAGCGTTCTCGGCATCGCCAATCTGCTGATGCACCTGGAAGCCGAAGGCATCGGCATTCCCTCCGGTTTGGGATGGAGACTCGGGCTGGCCGCCGTCATCGTGCTGATTTCCGTGGTCGCTGGCCGGATCGTGCCGAGCTTCACGAGGAATTGGCTCGCGAAGCTCCCGGGATCCGATCTGCCCGCCGGCCATAGTGGAATTGACCGGATCGCGCTCGGCATTCTGCATGCGGGCCTGATCGGCTGGGCATTCCTGCCGAGTTTCCGTCCGGTTGGTCTACTCCTTCTGCTCGGCGCAGCGCTGAATCTCTGGCGCCTGCTGCGCTGGCGCGGGGTCGCGACGGCCGCGGAGCCGCTACTGCTTGTGCTGCATATCGGCTATGCTTGGCTGGTGCTCGGTGCGGCCTTGCTCGGCCTGACCGTGCTCGGCGCAAATCTGCCGCTCAGTGCGGCCATCCATGCGCTGACGGTGGGAGCAATCGGCACGATGATTCTGGCGGTGATGACGCGCGCCACGCGCGGCCATACCGGGCGCAACCTTTCGGCGGATCGCCGCACCCGCCTGATCTATGTCCTGCTTACGCTTGCGGCGATGAGCCGCGTCGCGGCGCCGTTCGTTGAGGCTTGGACCATGCCGCTTCTTATCGCGTCCGCCTGTTTCTGGATCGCCGCTTTCGCGGGCTTTGCGCTCGGCTATGGGCCAATGCTGGTTCTCCCGCGCGGGCCCCGATGAAGGCGCACACAGCGGGCGCCCGCATTGGTGGGGTGCGACCAACAGACCACGAGGTGAACTCGCGGTGAAACACCTCCCTCCTGCATACTTCGCGTTGGTGATGGCGACCGGGATTATTTCCATCGCAGCGTGGGATTTCGAGCTTCCCGCGCTGTCATTGGGGCTCTTCGCCTTCAACCTGGTTGCCTACGCACTGCTGGCGGCGCTGACCGTGCTCCGTGCGCTCCGCTACCCGCGTTTGTTCTTCACCGACATGACCGACCACCGGCTCGGGCCGGGCTTCTTTACTGCGGTCGCCGGGTCCTGCATCCTCGGCGCTCAACTCCTCCTGATCGCGCATAGCTTGGCGGCGGCGACCTTTTTCCTGGCCCTGGGCATCGTGCTGTGGATCGGCCTCACCTACACGATCTTCACGGCCTTCACAGTCAAGCGCGACAAGCCGTCGCTTGAGCACGGCATCACTGGGGCCTGGCTGATCGCCGTGGTCGCGACCCAGTCGGTCGCGGTGCTGGCGGCGCTCATCGCCCGGGACTGGCCGCAGCCGCATCGGCTAGAACTCAACTTCTTCGCGCTGTCGATGTGGCTATGGGGCGGAATGTTCTACATTTGGATCATCTCGTTGATCTTCTATCGATACAGCTTCTTCACCTTCTCGCCGAGCGATCTCACGCCGCCGTACTGGATCAACATGGGAGCGATGGCGATCTCCACTCTGGCCGGCGCGCGGCTGGTCGAGAACACGCCCGACGCGCCGTTCCTGGCCTCGCTGCTGCCGTTTCTCAAGGGCTTCACTGTATTCTACTGGGCCCGCGGGGACGTGGTGGATTCCGATGCTGCTCGTGCTCGGCGCATGGCGCCACGTTATCCAGCGGTTCCCGCTTCGCTACGATCCGTTGTATTGGGGGGCGGTGTTCCCCTTGGGAATGTACAGCGTCGCCACGCGGCAAATGGCGACGGCGCTGGATCTGCCGTTTCTGGATCCGCTGCCGTGGGTGATGTTCTTGGCGGCGCTTGCCGCATGGACGCTCGCCTTCGCGGGATTGTTGTGGGAGTTGCGCAAGATCGTCACACCGCGCGACCGCAGGTGAGGCTGACCGCCAGCATCCATCGCGACCGCAAATCCTCTACCGCACGACAGGCCCGTGGACGTCATAGTCACGGAACACGAAATCATTGTCCCGGCCTAGCCCCCGTAGATTCCGGCGCACGAGCTTAAAGCGTGGCTCCCACAACATCGCCAGCGCGGACAATGTTGGTCTCGTGCGATCCCAGCATCTTTGAGAGGTCAGCACCGAGGGGGACGTCGCGCACGCGCGGCAGCATCTCGCGCAGCTTTCGCACGATCCAGTTCTGGCTGCGATTGAGGAAAATGACGCGCTCGTCAAGTTCCACGATGGCCATCGCCTTGTCGTAGAAGGCGCCTACCGTCGAAGACGGCGTTGCGCCAAGTGCATTGATGTGATGAAGCAACATGGCGCACCAATGCGCTTCATCCTGCGCGAGGCTTCGCATCAGCTCGGCGATCGAGCCGCTGCCAGCAGCGCGTGCGCTCTCCAGCGTCACACGGACCCCAGCGCGTTCCACTTCCAACAAGGCATTCAGGAAAGCGATCAATTCGACTCTCCCCGAATAGCCCATATAGGCGTCGTCCGCCTCATGCATAGCGCAGGCCGGCGAGCTGAGCTCGATGGGGGGTTCGTCGTGCGTTAGGCGCGTCATTGGACTACATCCTCAAGCAGGATCGGGACCGATAGCGAACGGCCGGCCGCGCGCGGCCTGTATGATCACCCTCGTCCCGGCCGCATCAACATTCAGGCGGCGATATCGCCACCTGACGGCGCCCTCGCGAGCGTTGGACTGGCCAAAGATGCGAGCGTTTACCTTCATGCCGTATACGAATCTTGATATCTCGGAAACAGAACATTGTTCTCCAGGTGAATGTGCTGCATCAGGTCGTCCGCCAGCTTCGCCGAGCCGGAATAGAGCGCTTGCCAGGAACGGCATACCCCTTCGGGCTGAGCAAATCCGCCCGTGATGTTTTCCATCTGTCGTAAGTGCTGGTCATGTTCGACATGATCGTGACGCATCTTTGCGATCGGTGCGTCGAGCCCACCCCCACTGCGGCGCCGCATCGCGGGGAACAGAATGAGTTCCTCCTTCTTCATGTGAACTTCAAGCTCGCCTTGCATCTGCCTCAGCAAGAGCGCAAGGCCGCGCGGCGCCTGCGGATGATCGACATGGGCCGCCTCCACCTTTTTGGCGAGTTCGATGAGCTCGGGCAGTTCCCGCCGGTGCGTTTCGTGATAGCGGGCCAGAATGTGATCGATCAGCTTCCCGGTCTCCCAGGATTCCGGAAGCGCGGCGCCTGATGCTTCGAGAATGCGGAGCTCGCGCTCTACATCGCCGGCATCGATGCCGAGTTGCCGAGCCGCTTCGCCCAGAGCGACGTCGCCGCGGCAGCAGAAATCAACGTTGAATCGTCGGAATACGGCTGTCGCGCCGGGCATCGTCGCGGCAAGCTCCCCTACGGTTCGGTTGCGCAGGGAAGCGCCCTGGGTCTGGGTCGTCATCGCAGCTCTCCTTCGTGGCAGTGATCAAGTCTGTGATTGCGAAACCTTTCGCCCTTGCCGACGATGACGCCGCGCCGGCCGGCGACGCCGAGTTCGAGGCTTTCTGCGATGCGCCGGGCGCGCTCGCCGAAATGAGCCGCAGCGGCAGGCGTGCAGACGTCCCGGGCGGCCTCCTCGAACAGCGCCAACCAGCGATCGAAATGGGCAGCGTCTACGGGAAGCGGCAGATGTTTGACCATGGGGCTTCCGTGATAGCGTCCGGACATCAGCGCGACCGATGACCAGAATTCACACATCCGCTGCAGATGCGGCTCCCAATCCGTGATCCGCGCCTCAAATATGGGACCCAGGAGCCCATCCTGGCGCACGCTTGCGTAAAACCGTCGCACGAGGCGCTCGATCATCGCCTCGTCGATGCCCGTCTGCGCCACAATCTCGGTCGTGGTCTGCTCGCGGCGTTGTGTTGCCGTTGGGGTCCCCGCCATCGATCAGCGCCTCGAATAGGTATTTACAATACCTATTTAGCGCTATAGAATGCGCATTGCAAATACTCATTTAAGGGGCGACAATGCGTCTCACCGCCTTCACCGATTATGGGCTGCGCACCCTGATGCGGCTTGCTGGCGCGCAGGATCGCTCCTTCACAACCGATGAAATCGCCACAGAGTTCGAAATATCGCGCAACCATTTGACCAAGGTCGTGCAGGATCTTGCAAAGGCGGGCTATGTCAGGACGCAGCGTGGCGCGGGCGGCGGCTTTCGCCTTTCAAGGTCGCCCCAGTCTATTACCTTGGGGGAGATCGTTCGTTTTCTGGAACAGCGCTATGTTCTGGTCGAGTGTTTCCGGACCGACGGAGGAACGTGCACCCTGACGCCGCGGTGCCGTCTTAAGTCAAAGCTCGCGGCGGCTCGTGAAGCGTTCCTGAAGGAACTCGACGCGACAACGCTCGCGGACTGCGCCTACCCTGGAACGCGGCAGGACTTTGCAGCTTCGAGCGTTGCATGAAAATCGAGAGCGGGAGAGGCCAAAATGCCAACGGTGACGCCAATTGAGTTCGACGGCGGCGCCATGCGGGTCGACGCCACGATCGTGGCTGATGGACTCGGGGTAGCGGCGACACTCCTGCTGGAACGCATGCGCGATGGCCGGATCACAAGCCTCTGCGAAAAGGGCGTCGATGAGGATTGCGGCCGTTTCCGATTGA
>JBEKSH010000791.1:0-2552 GCA_049517235.1 Roseiarcus sp.
CGCGAAACGCGCGGAGCGCTAAGGGCTTCAGTTGGTGGCCTTGGGGGGACGGGAGGCGGACATGAGATTGTTAACGGTGGCTTTCTGGCTTTGTGTCGACGCCATACCCGCCGCACAGGCTGGCGTTTGTCCAACAGCGGTCGGATGTGGGCACGTTGGTGCGCCGGCTCCTTTAATCGGCTCTGGTCTTCCAGTCGCGCTAGTTGTCGGTGGTGTGTTACTCGGCGTCAAGCTCTGGACGCGTAGGCGGCAATCCTAAGTGAATTGTAGCTTAGAGCGGTCGTTTGTACGCGCTAATATCTGGTCGTGGCCTCGCGGCAGTAAGGTCAGCGCGGTTCCAAACCAGGCGCCAATCGATGGTACCGGCGGATTGGCAATCCGATGGCGCTTCGATTTGAAGTAAGTGCCAAGAGGGCGCGTATCTCGTAAGGCCAAACATCGCGAGCATGCCGTATTTCACCCGCTGGGCCAAGACCGCCAGACGGTCGGGCTTGTCCCAAGTCCGCTCGATATAAACGTAGCGGCGAACGTAGCCCTGTTCAGGGGTGGATCGCAGAATTGGCTCTTCCTCGAAGGTCACGAAGCGCACAATAACGAGAACCGGTCGCGAGCAGC
This sequence comes from Roseiarcus sp., assembly GCA_049517235.1. Classification (GTDB taxonomy): domain Bacteria; phylum Pseudomonadota; class Alphaproteobacteria; order Rhizobiales; family Beijerinckiaceae; genus Roseiarcus. The sequence goes on from JBEKSH010000791.1 coordinate 616, forward strand.
CGGGAGCCTCAAATACCAAAGCGCGGATATTTGCATCGGTAATGGTTGTGTATTCACGGAAAGCCAAGCCTTGGGAGCGCGCAACGCGCAAAACCGCCGGTTCGAGGCTACCGCTCTCGACGAGCACGTCGGCGGCTCGCTCCTGGGCAGCAAGTGAGCCCATGAGGATGGTCGCAAAGACGACGTGCGCCGGCCAGCCCCTCATCTCACCCGCCTGGATCCGTATAGGCTAATCAAGAGGATCGTAAGCGACGCGCCGATCGCGAAGATCTGGGCGCCAACCCCGTCATGCCAATAGTGAAATAAATTAATGTCCCACGCCATCAAACAGAGCCTCGCAAGATTCCAGAGGATCATTGTTATTCCGACCACACCTCCGATCACGAAATCGCGAATTTCCCAGTTCTGATGATCTAATTTACTCAATGTCAACCAGCAGAGCATAGCTAAGGAGAGATTATGGAAGGCCGAGCAGTCAGTATAAATCATGATGCCGAAACCGCTTGGCCCGGTGATGACGTTGTCCTGCCACACTGTTCCGGCGCGAGCGGCCTGCAGCATCGTTCCGACCACGGCTGTCTCGGCGCGGAGCAAGGGAAGAGCGAAGAGATTAAAGAAAAGATGCCCCCAGAACTCCTGTACTGAGAGTGCCGCAAGGACGATTCCAGCTGCGCGCAGCTTTTGGTCACCCCCATTGAATATCCACCACAACATGGCGACGCCGACCGCGGCGACCCAGATCATTCGGGTCGACGGGAGGAAAACGAAAAAGCAAAGCGCCACGGCGATCAGAAGATCCCGCCATTGAGCAATCGGGGTGGGGTCACTCGATGCGAGGAGGCGAAAAATGGCGTACCACGCCATGTATTGGAAGATGCCGACGGCGCCGAGATCGGAGAGCAGCCGCTCAAACGAAGCCGACGGCATCTCCCTCACCACGCCAAATAGTTGGTTCAAAAAAAGGATTACGCAAACCCAGATGAAAATGTCGCGACGAGGCAAATCGAGGCCGCTGCGTGCCTCACCGGCATTTCTCGGGGTTCCTGTGGCAAGCACGATCAACTGGTTTACCCCACTAACACTTACAATAATCCGGTCAAGCGAGCCCAAAGCGGGCGCCGCCAAGTGGCTTGCGGTTCTTCGCTAAGATTACCACACCTCGTCCATCGTTGACGAAAGTCTTCACCGCTCCTCGCGGCCTTCACGCAAAGGAAGTTCCGATGGCGTTTGTCGACGGAGCGCCGTCATCGCGCGAAGTCTCGCGGCCAGATAGTCGAACGAGCCATTCGGTTTTACGGCGAGCGCCTGAAAGTTGACTTCACGATACTCGGCCTCGTCCGACCGTCGATGGCGGAGAGCCCGGCGCTTTTGGCGAACGAGGAGATCGTCGTTGATATGCAAACGTGAAGATTGCCGGCCATTTCTGCCCCTGCCGCTTTCAATGGCCTCAATAATAGCGGTGTCGGCGCTTCCAATCAAACACATCACATTCGTTGAGTAGCTCCCTGGTTCGGGGCGCATTCCTCGCCGGCTGACACGCGGCGGAAGTCGACAACGGACCCCTGCCCGATGGTTGGGTTGAAGGACCGCCGCAGCCTTCGTTATCCCAGTGACATAAGCGACGTCGAATGGGCGATGGTAACGCCGTTGATTCCTCGCACACGAAGAGGCAGGCGCCGACTCGCGATCGACGAGCGCGAGATTCTCGGCGCCATCTGCTATGGAGACGGCGCGCGCCGCTGCCTGAAGGAAAGCGCCCTTCGTCACGTTTGTTTTTCCGCTTCCGGCGAAAGGATCAGCCGTTTGACGCAGTGCTGCGCCGAGCTGCGCCATTCCGGCAAGGCGAGGCCGTAGACGCGATGCAATTTGCCGGCGTCAAGCCGTGAGTTGGCCGGCCGCGCCGCCGGCGTCGGATATTGCGCGGTCGAAATCGGGGT
>JBEKSH010000792.1:0-5365 GCA_049517235.1 Roseiarcus sp.
AGTGTTCCGGCCGCGACCGTCGTCGCGCCCGTATAGGCGTTGTCGGCGGTCAGGATCAAGACGCCCGAGCCGAGTTGGGTGACGTTTCCTGGTCCGCTGATTTTCCCGGCGAAAGTGTAGACGTCCGACCGGTCGAACACGAGGGCGCCAGGGTTGGGTCCGTTTACGCCCGGCGCCTGGAATACGACGTCGCCGAGAATGCTGCCGCTCGTCCCGCCGTCGCCGAGCTGAAGCGTCTCATGGCCAGAGGTCGTCGACTGGATCAGCGTGCCGCCCGTGTAGGTGTTGTCGCCGGCCAGGATCATCAGCCCGCCGATGCCGGCGCCGACGGCGCCGAGCTGCACGCCGCCCGCTCCAGCGATCACGCCCGAGAACAGGGTTGAGGTGGCGGCGTTGGTTGCGTTGTTGCCGGTGAAAAGGAACAGCGTCGTTGCCGGGTTGGCGCCGGTCAACACAAGGCCTGCGCCCTTCAGATTGTTGACGACTGACAAGGCGGCGTCGTTGAAGTCCAGCGTCGCGCCAGCGTTGACTTTCGTCGAGAGCATGGTGCCCAGCGCGTCGCCGAGCGTGAAGCCGTTGCCCGCGCGCAGCGTGCCGCCGGCGACCACGACATGCGCGTCGGGCGCCACATTGTCGAAGTCGGAAGCGACGACCACCGTCCCGTCGTTCGCCCGCGAACCGAAGACCGTCGTGCTGCCCGGGCTGAACTGGATGAAGCTCGCCCCGGCGTTCGGCCCCAGCGTGAAGGTCTGGCCGGAAGCGGCCGAAATGACGTTTCTATGGTTCGCATCCGAAATGATATTGCTCGCGATCGCGCCGGTCACCAGCGAGAGCAGCTTCCCACCGCTCATGGTGATGGTGTTTCCGGCGCCGAGCGCGGTGATGGCGCCCAGCGCCAGCGTGCCCTGCCGGATGCTCCAGTCCTGGGCGCCCACGCCGGTCAGCGTCCAGGTCGAGGCGCCGATCTTGTTGAAGGTCGTGAAGCCCGTGTATTGCGAGCCGATCAGGCTCACGTTGAATGTGTCGGCGCCGACGCCCCCAAGCTGGAACGTGTCCGCGCCGAACCCCTGCACGGCGCCATTGATGACGCTGCCGGGACCGAGCGTGAGCGTATTGCCGCCGAAGAAGGCGAACAGGATCGCCGGGCCGCTCGCCGCGGAAATGGTCCCGGCGTTAAAGACACTGGTGTTGCCATCCGCCGCGATGGTGTCGAAGTCGCCCGTGATCGAGCCGCCGGCCTTGTTGACGACGCTGCCGCTGAACATCGAGATGGCGCCGCCGCCGCTGCCGCTCGCGACCGATATGTTTCCAGTGTTCGTGACATTGACGATATTGCCGGAAATGCCGAAGGCGCCCAGCCCCGTTCCCGAAATCGTCCCGAAATTCTTGACCGTGATGTTGGGCGTCTGCGATCCCGAAATGGCGCCGCCGTCGCCCGTGATGACGCCGGAAGCGTAATTGGTGAGGGTCAGCGTGTTGGCGAGGATTGCGATGCCGCTGCGACCGACGACGGGCGCGGAAATCGTTCCGTAATTGAAGACGGTGGCGATGCTTGCGTTGATGCCGGATTCGTCTCCCGTGATCGTGCCGGACCCATTGTTGGTCACGGTCACCGCGCTGGTGGTGTTGCCGGCGAAATTGATTCCATCGCCGCCGCCCCCGATGGCGTTGATTAGGCCCGAATTCACCACGACGCCGGCGCCGACGCTCAGGATGCCGTAAGTTCCCTGGATCACCCCGCCGGCCTTATTGGTTACCGACAGGCCTCCGTTTCCATTGATTCCGGCTTCGTCAAAAATACTATCGGGAATGTCGAGTCTTCCGATGGTCCCGGAATTGATAACCGTCAGGGCCGCCCCGTTGGCGTTGATGCCAAAGACGTCGCCGACACCACCGATCCCCGCCGTCGTGATGGCGCCCGCGTTGTTGACCGTGTTGTTCGCTCCGAGGCTGATGCCGGTGCTCGTGCCGGTGACGGTGGCGCTAGATTCCAAGGTGATCGTATTGCCATCCGTGGCCAAAATGCCGGTGGCGCCGTTCGCTGAGACGCCGGTTACTTGCGCGCCGGACTGCAAGGTGATGGCGTTGCCGCTACGTACCGCAATGCCATTGGCGCCGGTGAAAGGCGGCCCTTCTGACCCGGGGAAACTACCCTTCACCGACGCGCCAGGATTGACGTTGAGTTTCAGGCCATCCTGTGAGCCGTCGCCATAGCCGGTAGTGGTGCCCGGTATGCCCGCGCCTTGATTCACGGTCGCGCCGGTGCAGGTGACGGTTATGTTCGATCCGGTGGCGGGGGCGCAATGCGCCAACGCCCGCGTCGGCGGCAACGCCACAGCGCCGAGAAAGGCGAGCGCGATAATCGGCGGCGCTGGAATTCGCAGCGACGATATCGCGCGCGTCAGCGTCCAGAATATCGGGCCTCGTTTGCCGGGGGACCGGCCCGCGCCCTTCCGATCGCATTGAGCGCCCGGACTTGGCCGCATCGGCGATACGATCCTGCGGCGACCCAGTCCCGCGTCACGTCGACGATCGTAAATCGACACTGTCAACTCCGGGCGACACGCGCCTTGAGCGCGCCCACTCTCAACATCATATCGAACGCCCCGCCGAAAGCCACCTTTGCCTCGGAAAAGCCGCATCTAACAACAAAGTGTTGCAATTTGGACACCGTTGCGCGGCTTAGAACGTCACTTCAAGCTTGCCCTTGACCGCATTGTCCTCGTCGCGCGCGCCGAGCGCGCCGGAGTAGAACACGCCGACGGTGGCGTTGCCCGACAGGCGCCAGTCGAAGCCGGCCTCGACGACCAATGCGTCGCGCGCGATCGGCGCGCCCGCCACGGTGAACGGGATCGACGGCGCGCTTTCAAAAGCCAGCGTCGAGCTCGGCGTCACGTCGCCGAACACATGCCGCCAGCCGAGCATGGCGCGGGCCAGCAGCGGCGTATTGGCGAACAGCGAAGCCTCGGTGCGAACCCCGAGCGTGGTTGCGCCATAATCGTAGCCGGCCGAGGCGCCGTTCAGCGCCGAAGCGCCGCCCGCCTCGGAAAAGCTCGAAGTGTCGATATGCATCGCCAGCGCGCCGACGAACGGCTCGACGAACGTCGGACCGGCAAAGGCGGCCAGCGGCATGCGCCAGCCCGCCTCGCCGAACGCCTGCAGGGTATCCCCGCCATAGCCCGAAGTCGCATTGTCGGCGAAGCCCGGGAACGCGACGCCGCGGTCCGTTCCGTAGCGGTTGTAGGCGTAGAACGCGCCGCCGCGCAGCTGCAGCGCCTCGAGGCTCGCCCCGCCGTAGAGGCCGGCGAAGGTCGAGTCGACGCTGCCGCTGGAGCCGCGCGCGTCGAGGCTCAGGATCGACTGGGTGTAGCCGGCCGCGACGCCCAGGCGGTAGCGCTCGTCGAGGCTCGCGTCGACGCCCAGGATGAAGCCGCCCATCGAGCGATCGAGGGTCGCCGCGTTGCCGTCGCCGCCGATATGGCCGAACGAGCCGAACGCCTGTCCCCAGGCGGCGAAAACCTGGGCCGGAACGCTCGGCCCGACGATCGCGTTCATCGCGGAAAAGCCGGTCGCCCCGCCGGCCGGCAGCGCGCCATAGGGGCTCGCCAGGCGGTCGAGCACCGCCTCGCGCGGCAGGCGCGTATCGTCGAACGCCGCCGAGACCGCGCTCGGGTGAATCTCGCCCGACAGCGCGTCGAAGGCCGCGCGCGCGCCGGCGACGCTCTGGCCGAGCACGGCGCTGTATAGCGCGCCCGGACCTTGGCCCTGGATCGCGGTCGCCGTCGCCGCCTGGTTCGGCGTGATCGCAACCGAAGAGAAGGGTGCCGGCGCAAAGCCGAGAATGACGTCCTTGGAATCATAGCTCAACGTCGGCGTCAGGAAGGCGAGATTGGCGCTGGCCGCCGCGGAAGCGAACTGGCCCGACACGCCGCCCTTGGCGGTGAGGATCGTATAGCGATTGGCCGTCGTATAGGTCCCGGCCGCGGCCAGCACGTCCACCGTGCCGGCGGAAAGATCCGCCTTGCCTTTGGCCGTGATCTTGTCGGTCAGGCCCGCCGCGTTGATGTCGACGACATACGTCGAGCCCGAAAGGAACGTCACGCCGCGCGCCACATTCAGCGTGCTGAACGGGGTTGAAACGCCCGGCGCGATGCTGGCGCCGGCGGGAACGACGAGGCTCCGCACTGTCCCGGACCCGCCGAGCGTCGCGCCTGGATCAATCGTCAGCGACGAAGAAGCAGCGATGGAGCCGTTCACGACGAGCGTTCCCGCCGCGACGGTCGTCGCGCCCGTGTAGGTGTTGTCGGCGGTGAGGATCAGCGCGCCCGAGCCGGTCTTGGTCAAAGGGCTCGTCCCGGAGATTAAGCCCGATATCGTTTCCGTCTTGGCGCCGGTGTCGATCGTCGGATCCAGCGGGCCCGCCAGCACGATTTGATTGGCCAGATTGAGGCCGCTGGCGGCGAACGAAAGCGTCGCGCCGCTCAGCAGCGTCACCACGTCGGCGCCCAGCGCCTTATCGGAGCCGACGCTGAGCGTCGCGCCGGAATCAACCGTCACCGAGGACGAAGCGCCTATGGAGCCGTCGACGACGAGCGTTCCGGCCGCCACCGTCGTCGCGCCCGTGTAAGTGTTGTGGGCGGTCAGGATCAACACGCCCGAGCCGGCCTTGGTCAAAGGCGCCGTCGCAGGGGCCGCGCCGAATGTCAAAGGGCTCTCCCTGGCAACCACGCCGGGCGCCCCAATGGTCGCGTCGGATATCACGCCCGAGATCGTGGCGGTATTGGCGCCGGTGTCGATCGTCGGTTCGATCAACCCCCCGAGCTTGATGCGATTGGCCAGTTTGATCCCGTCGACCGTGAAGGCGAGCGTCGTGCCGCCAAACAGCGTCACCGCGCCCGTCCCCAGGGCCGAGTTATTGCCGACGCCAAGCGTGCCGGAGAGAACCGCCGTCCCGCCGGTATAGGTGTTGGCGGCGGTCAAAATCACCTCGCCGCCGCTTCGGCTATCTCTAATGAGCAAACTGGCGCCAGGTCCAGGAATCAAAGGTTTGAACGACAGGGTCTCCGTGACGCCATCGGAGATCACGCCGGAATAGGTGAAAGTGTGCCCATTGGAATCGATTTCGCCAGACGGACTGAGCGAAGCGTTGACGCTGATCGTATTCACCACGCCGTCCGCCTGCAAAACGCCAAAGTCGAAGGTGATCTTCGACGCCCCGGAAACCTGGGACGATGTACAGATGGTGTCGATAAGACCGGACGCGCAGACGCCATCCGCCCGGGCGCCCTCTGGCAAGGCGGTGAGACCTGAGAAGAAGACGACCGGCACAGCGAGCGCCTGGCCGCGTCGGAAACGCCGCGGGAGG
>JBEKSH010000793.1:0-2534 GCA_049517235.1 Roseiarcus sp.
CGGCGCGTCCGCGACCCCGCCGAAGCCCGCCCCCTGTCAAACCGTCGAAACACGGCTGACCGGGCGGCGCCCGCGAGCCGCCCGCCAGGCGAACGGCGCGCGGGCGCAGAATCAGAACGCGGTGAACGCGTAGAGCAGGAGGGTGTTGTTGTTCTTGGCGCTGCGGCAGCCGGGGCACTGCACGGGGTCGATATCGGACGTCCCGCCGTCGAACTGGGTCCACCAGGTGTAGGACACGCCAATGCGCGTGTTGAACCAGGGCCAGGGCCCTGGCGCGCCGTGGCTGAACGGCAGATACGCCAGATCCACAATATATCCCTGGGAGTTGGGCGAGAAGTTCGCATTGTTGCCGAAGAGCAAGGCGTCCGGGCTGCCGGTCAGTTGAAAGAAGCCGCCGGTCAGGCTGATCATGTGATCGTAGATGTAGGACGCCGAGACGTTCAGGCTGCGCAGGTCGTTGCTGGGATTCGCCGACACGCCCGAGGCGAACGAGCCGTTGAGCGTCTGGTTCTCGTAGATGTAGCTGGCGCGCGCGGTGATCGCGTGAACGTCGCCGATCCACTGATATTGCGAATCGACGCCGATGTCGGTGATGTTGTCGGTTCCGAACCCGGTCATGCCGCCCGGCAGAAGGTTGGCGTACATGCCGAAGGTTCCGACCATCAGCGAGTTGTCGCCCCAGTTGGGTTCGACCGCCAGACGCCAATAGGGAGCCACGCCGTTGATCGTGGCGCCGCAACAATCGCCGAGCGTGGTCTGCGCCCTCGGCGTCAGCGAGCCATAGCCGCTGAGTTCGGCGTAGACGAGGTCATGCGCGAAGATATAACCTCCCGCGCCGGCTTGCTGACCCGGGGCGAAGGCTTCCAGCATCGTGCTGGCGACGGGCGAGAGGGCGAAGTTCGAGGTGATGTAGGGGAAGCGCCACGCCGGCGTGGTGTTCCATACGTCCTGCACGGTGGGGTTGTCGTTGACGGTGACGCCATAGACGAAATCGAGATTGCCGATCGCCCCGGTGCTGGCGTAGCGAATGTCGGTATTGTCGAGGCCGAAGACCCGACCGTAATCGGTCGCGTAGGTCGTCTGGATGAAGGCGCCGACATTGCCGTAGATTGTGCCGCCGTAAAACAGGCTCGCCTGCTGGGCGGGATCGAGGTTGTCGTTATTCTTGAAGCCGCCGTTCGGCGAAGGGGGCGCATAGGTTCCCGCCGGCGCGTCGAGCTTGCGCGCGAAGTCCGTGAAGGTCGTCTGCACCGCCGCCGCGACCGGCGGAAGCTTCCAGTCCCCGCCTCCCAGCGTATAGCCGCCGAGCTTGAAGCGCCGGCCGAACGGCGTGAGCTCCGGAAAGGCCGTGTGACAGGCGGCGCAGGGCTGGCCGGTCTGGCGCGCGAAACTCGGCACCGCGGCGGCCTCGTCGGGCGCCAGCGCCAACCCCAGCGCCAGCAGCAGCACCGACGACGCCCCCGCGAGGACGCGCCCGAACCGGCCGACGAATCCTCGCCCGACGGTTCTTCGATTGGCGTAAAGCGCCTTCCGCATGGGCCCCCCGCAGAGCTTCGCCTCAAAGCAGCACGATAGCTGAATCTTGGTTAACAACAAGTTGCATAACGCTTTGATGCGCGGCGACGCCACGCCGGCGTCGACAATGACCAAACGGCCGATCGCCCTTTCGGCTTGCTGCTTTCGGGCAAGCTATGATTAAAACATGTCAAAGCCGGCCTGCGCCGGCGTTTCGCCGCGCTGCGCGGGCGAGCCGCTGTTTGGCGCCCGCGCCGAATGTTCGCGCGCGACCGGCCACGGCGCCAAGGTTGGAGCGGCCCGCCGAGCGGCTCCCGATGGCGCGGCCGGCCAAGGACCGCCCCTTGAGGCGGGCGGCTGGCAGCCTGCGGCGTCAGTCTGGCACATCGGCGCGACGCCGGCCAATCAGTGAGCTCCCGTGATGTAAGCGATCACGTCGTCGATGTCCTTCTTGCGCTGCAGGCCGGGAAACGTCATTGCGGTTTTGGGATTGAACCGCCTTGGATTCGCCAGGAAGGCTGCGAGATTGGCCTCGCCGACCCTGCCGGTGTAAGGGAGCGCCGCGTGGCAGCCATGGCATCTCGTCTCAAAGACCGCCTTTCCGGCCGACGGGTCTCCCGCCCACGACATGCCGGTTCCGACCGCGAGGGCGACTGGCGCGGCGACAACCAGGATGACGGTCGCCCTGACGCGCTTGCGCATGGTCGGTTCATTGCCGGTAGACGGGTCCGCGGACCTCGCCGGCAGGGAATTTTGGCGTGTGAACGTTGAAATACCAGCGTCCATCCTTGAGATCCTTCGCCTGGACGTCGGTAATGGTGCTCGATCCCTTGAATGGGCTCGCCAGGTTGCCGGGGGTGCCCACCTGGATCGGAGCGTTTTCTTCGGGGGTCAAGCCGCTGTAGGAAATCGGCCCATGGAAATGCGCGCCGATCGGCGCCCCGGTCAGGCCCGAATAGGAAACCGTCCATGTCAGCAAATTGGTGTCAGTGTCCAGCGTCGCGCTCAGTTCCGCTTTT
>JBEKSH010000794.1:0-3654 GCA_049517235.1 Roseiarcus sp.
ATATATTTGACGCTTTTATAAGGAACTTGCACGACGCCTGCAAGCCCCAGCGTCGGGCAGACCTAGTCGCATGATCCCGGCCAACAGGTCTGATCCTTCCAAAAATCAGCGCCTCTGAACCATGATATATGGGGATTTTCAAGGTTGCCGGGCAAAGTTTGAAATTTCGATCCGGGAAGGCCCCGTCAACTTCGCGGCCAAATGAAAATAGATGAAATATTTGAATAGGTAATAGGGAGATGGCGTAGCGCCCGCGGGCCCCGACGTTGGGCTCGCCTAGCCGCGTGATTCGCGTCCCGATGTCCTGGTGCAAGCCGATGGCGCGAAACAAGTCCGATCCCTTCACATAGATCGTAAGGTGAGCCATCACATAAAGGGATTTTAAGCCTCTTCGGGGGAACATTGTGATCTGGATCCGCGGTCGGGCGGTGCGCGGCCGCACAAGAGGCATGGCCGCCTCGAAAGGAGTTTGGTGCTCCTTGTCACGCAGACCAATGGTCTTGGCCATGCGGCGGGGTCCATCGGCGTCGGGTTCATGGGAGCCGTTTTCTTGGGCGGGGCAATGCGAGGGCGTCTCGCCGCCCGGACCGGGTTCGCCCCCTAGGAGTCTATGGGGCCTGACCATAGGATTATTGATTTCATTAGGGTTTTATTCTGCTGTGACAAACAGGGCCACAGCGGCTGCTGGAATGCTGAAGTTGTCGGCGCCCCCCGACGGCCAAAGCCTTGGTCGCGGCGTTCGCGGCGTCCGCGATCTTGGCGCGGGTCATGCCGGCGCGCGTGCCGACCTTTCGCTTTTTTCTTCAACATTCTTTTCAAAGATGATATCCATGATGACATTGTCCTTCCTCGGACGGGCCAACCCAAGGCGGCGCTGATCAATTATCATATTATACCCGGTCGCCTTGCACCACCAATGCTGAAGGTGCCGCCCGCGAGGGCCGGACAGTGTATCAGCCATGACACCATGGGATTTTATGGGATTTGAGGGCCGAAATACGCTCGTTTTAGGTACAAAATATTCCGAATTTCCCCGTTTTATCAATGAAAATCATTTTTTCCTATTTTGGGATAGGCCTGACGCCCCGAGCCATGCAGACCGGTTCGCGCGGACTGCGTCCGCCACCAACCACCCTCGCACGCTCGCCGTGTTTTGAGGGCGTCATAAAACCCCCGACATTTCCGGCGCTTGCGCGGCCGAATGACCGGCTAGCGCGGTCTCAGGCGAAAATTCTTGGCGGTGGGCGCCGCGTTACGGGCGTGAGTCTCTATCCGCCAAATGGATTTTCACGGCGGAACGGGTGAGCGTGATTCGGAGACGAGTTCGCACACATTCGGGTACGGGTTCGCGCGTCGGTCGAGCCGCGTCCACCGGGGCTTGGCGGAGCCACGTTGCCAGATAACTCTTCGACCTTTCATTTTGGTCCCTTGCAAACTGCGGCCTCCTTCAGCCGAGGCACGCTTGGTCGCGCTGCTGACCCAATGCGGTTATTTGGAGAGTTGCGCCGTCTCGCGACCGCAGACGTTCAGCGGAATCGGTGTTCACGAGCTGGAGCGGGCCTCATATCGCTCTGTTTGGAGATGATAACGCACTTGGCAACGCTCTAGGCCCTGTTGCAACATACTGGCGTAACTCGCGACGAGAGCTCCCGTTGAGAACATTCCGTCCGGCATCAGAAGATCGAGTTATCGCCCTCGGGAGCAACTTGCCTGCAATTCCGGAACGGCTCCTGCTGGCCCACGCGCGCGGAGAAGTGCTCTTTATCTGTGGCGCTGGAGTATCTAGGCCGAACCTCCCGGATTTTCGTGAGCTTGTGCTTGATGTCTATCAGGCGCTCGATGCCAGCGTTCACTCAATTATAGTCGGCATTCCGCGTGGTGTATGCAACCAGTGGGAACCGGATTGCTCAAGCCTGACATACCAGCAGCGGGCCGAAGTGAAGCGGTTCACTGTTGGCGACTACGACGTCGTGCTTGGAATGCTTGAACGCCGCCTGGACAACGAGACACGCGGTGACAGCCGCGTCAGGCGTGAAGTGGGTAAGCGTCTGCGTTTGGGAGGAAACAAGCCAGCGCCGATCCATCACGCCCTTATCCGGCTCGCCGATCGAGGAGGCGCTGTGACGATCGTCACGACGAACTTCGATCTCCTGCTTGAAGCGGCCGGAAAACGTCTTCGTTCTCCGGTCGAGACCTATGCGCTGGGATCTATCCCACGACCTACAGGGCAGACTGATTTTGCAGGCGTGCTCCATATTCATGGGGCGCTTGAAGCCAATTCGGCTCGTGTGTCCGAACTCGTGCTCTCCGATCAAGATTTCGGCGAGTTCTATCTGAGGCGGCGTGTAGTGCCCGATTTCATCTATGACGCTGCGCGTCTATTTCACCTCGTTCTGGTCGGTTACAGCGCCAACGATCCACCAATGCGATACCTCTTGAACGCCGTTGCCGCAGATGGGACTCGCTTCGCCGACTTGAAGGAGCGGTTCACCTTTTTCGGCACGAGCAAGCCCGACCCAGTCGCGTTGGAAGACTGGAAAGCGCGCGGAATCACCCCGATCCACTACGACGCACGAAACAGTCACTCCGTGCTGCGTGAAACGCTTGAACAGTGGGCTGAGCTTTCCGCGGTCAACGGGAAGAAAGATACAATCGACGCCGTGATTCGGCGGATCGTCGCGCCGCGTCTCAAGATTGATCCGATCGATTCCCTGCCAGGGAGGTTTATCAAGAGGCCGCGTCGCCCAAAGACGTTCAATCAGCTACTTTCAGCAAGTCTCACGAGCGGCGATCTGGTTGATCTAAACGTCCTTGAACTCGCACGGCTCTCGGAAGTTCCATTTCTGACTGGGTTGGCGAATGCGCTCGAAGCCACGGTTAGTCACGGGCTCGATATCGCCCGTCGTATCGGGTGGGATGGGAAACGCCAGCTTTGGCGATTGGGTTTGTTGAATCGCGTCAACTACACGCAAAATGGGCGCAGAGCCGCCGAGCAACCTGAACCCGACGCATACCACCACGGCATCGCGCCTTCAACAAAGCTCCTGCACGCTGTTGTCTCGCGGATAGCTGAACTAGAGGCCAAGGCCGCATTACCATTCGTTCAGCGCTGGCGATTTGCGGACTCGCCGATCCACATCCGACTATGGGCGGCAACCGCGCGGAACCCGCAACTGGTTACCGTCGAAGAAGTGGGGCAGTTTCTACTCGGGCTAGATGATCGTCAGTTTTGGGACCTGAACGCGTTTCCCGAGATTGCCGAACTGCGAGCTTTAAGCTATGGCGCGCTCGTTTCGGAAACCCAGAAAGCAATTGTCACGCGTCTCCGTAACGGCCCGCCACGCGATTATTGGCCGAAGAAAGCTGACGCAGAACTAGTCAAGAACGTGCGAACCGATTGGGCCGTTCGGGAGTTCAAGCGGATAGAGGTCGCCGGAAGTGAACTGCCGCCGGATGCACGATCATGGGTTCAATCCAGGAACAGGCAGTTTCCCGATCTTGCTGAGATGACTATCGACGCGGGCTTTCCACAAGCAGTGGAGGTTCACGCGGTCGCTCCCAATCCAGACGATCGGTATGACACGCTTGTGGGCGCTTTTCGCCCACGTCGGCGGACATCGAGGGATGAGATACCTGCATTGGAACATGCGGGAC
>JBEKSH010000795.1:0-3569 GCA_049517235.1 Roseiarcus sp.
ATTAGCGGCAGAGCGCTCCACCGCGATGCCAAGTTCCCTGGCCCGGTCCAGCGCCAGCGGTGTGACGATGTCGCGCGCGCCGACAACAAGAACGCCTTCGGCGCGCTCGACTTCGGCGACGGAAATCACGCTCATTCACGACCTCCTAGCGCTTCGAGCGAGGCGATCGCCGCCTTGCTGGCGGATTGCACTTCGCTCTCGGTTCCGGCGATAAAAAGTCGTCCGAAACGCCCGACTGCGCGGACTTCGATCAGGCTTATATTAGCGGCCTTCTCGGCTTCATTGGCAGCCAATGACACATAGGCGGCGGGCGACGCCTCCAGCACGAAAAGACTCGAACGGGGCAGCAGCAGATTGCCTTTACGCCATTTGTTGATGAGTTGCGCCTGGTAGGGGTTGACGTTGGTCACGAATTGCGACGAGGCGATGGTCGGACGGATGCGGTCATTTTCCGTCAATCCGAGGTGTTCGAGGACGGCCTCGCCGGCGGCGAGGACATCGGATTGCGTGCGCGAATGGATCTCGAGAAGGCCGAATTCGCGTTCGATAATTTGGAGGGCTGGGCGAACGTCGGCAGTTTTCAAGGCAATGTCCGCGCAGCGAAAGATTTCGTTGCCCGGCGCGACCTCTATGAACAATTCCGACATTCCCGCGATCGGCACGTCGCCTTGGCAGGTTGCGGCGACATGAGCCGCGGCCTGTGGCTGCATGCTGTCGATGAATGCGAAGGTTCGAAGCTGGAAACTCATTCAGCTCACCGCAATTCCAAAAGGGGTGACGAGGTCGGCATGTGGATAGGTCTTCGTCGGCACGCCCGTGACACGGGCGATGATCGCGCCGGCTTCGGGTAGGCGGATTGCGCCGCCGACGAGATGGATGGAAGCGACCGAGGCTTTCCCCAGTTGCTCCTTTATGGAACTCGCGATTCGCTCGAGACCGGGGCGCAGCACTGCCACATAATCGGCGGGCGCCATGCGCTTGCGCCGCTCTGCCTCTTCGATCGGGATCCGCTGCGCGCCGGCCAGGATGAGATCGAGATAATGCCCACCGCCAGGCCGGTCGCTGAGCGTGACGAGCCGACCGCCTTCGAAGACGCCGACGCCGGTCGAGCCGCCGCCGACATCGGCGATGGCGCCATCCTCTAATCCCAACAAGGCCTGGGCGGCCGAGACTTCATCGACGAGGGCTCGGCAATTGATCTCGGCTTGCTCCAGCACATAGCGGCATGCCCGGCAATCGGCCTGGGGTACGCCGGGCGGATGCGCCGTCGCCGCATCGAAGATCTTGCAGGCGAGAACACGTTCGGCATCCGCCTTGAGCTTTCGGACTGACGCGACCGCCTCGGCAAAATTGACCACGACGCCATCGTGAATCGCCTGACACTGGACGGCGTCCCAATAGACGGGGCGACCTGCCGCATCGACCGCCGTCAAGACGACCGTCGCCGTTCCCAAATCGAGGCCGAAACTTAGCGTATCGGCGTCGCCGACCGCAGGGTCGCGGAACCGCGATGCCGCCGCATTGAGGAAGGCGTGCGGATCTCCGGTTGGTCCGATAAGCATTTCGTCCAGCGCCGTGGCGAGCATCGTTCAGAGATCCTTATAGAGGGAGCGCCAGGGCCGGATCTCATAAGCAATGCGTTTGATGTTGATGAGGTGCAGGGGGGTGACGTTGTCCGAGACAATCGACCCGCTCCAGGTGCCGGTCCCCAGCATGAACGAGGGGTCGATCGCGCAGCTATAGCCCATCCCGCCGAACAGGGTCGGCGTGTTGATGACGATCCTCGAGACCGGCAACGTCGACAGCCAGGCGACGACTCCATCGTCTTCGGCATGAATGCCGAGCGTGTGGCCGGCACCGCCGAAGGCAAGGATTTCGCTGCAGCGCGCGAAGGCGGCGTTGACATCAGGAGCGCGATAGATCGACAGAACCGGTCCGAGGATTTCCGCCGAGAGCGGCGCCTTACGCCCGACCTCCGTCAAGACTGCGCCAATTGCCCGCAACCCCGGCGGGGCCGACACGCCAATCCTGCGTGCGAGTTCCGTGGCCGAGAGGCCGACCGCGTCGGGTCGCAGATCGCCGCGCTCGGTGAAGAGGAGCCGCGCAAGCTTTTCCTGGTCTGCTCGCTCGAGGAATAAGGTACCGTGCGCCGTAAAGGCGCTCAACGCCGCATCGGCAATCGGCTCGTCGAGCACGACCGACTGCTCGGCGACACAGGCTGTGCCATTGTCGAACGATTTCGAGGTGACGACCATTAAGGCCGCCTCTGAGACGTCCCTGACCGAACGATGGATGTAAACCGGCACATTGCCGGCGCCGACGGCAAGCGTTGGCTTGCCGCATGAATAGGCGGCGCGGACCATTCCCGCGCCGCCCGTCGCCATGATCAGCGACACGTCGGGGTGCCGCATCAGTTCCTGCGTCGCCTCGAGACTGACCTTCTCGAGGCAGGCGATGAGTCCCTTCGGCGCACCGGCCGCCACCGCCGCCTCGGCCATCACTTGCGCCGCCCGCGAACAACAGCGGACGGCCCGCGGGTGCGGCGCGCAAACGATTGCATTGCCGGCCTTGACGGCGGCGAGGCACTTGAAGAGCACCGTCGAAGTCGGATTGGTGACGGGAATAATGCCGGCGATGACGCCCATCGGGGAACCGACTGCGGTCATCCGGTTCTTCTCATCGACCCAGAGCACGCCGACCGTACGCAGTCCGGAAATCGATCCTGCAACAAATCTGGTATTGTAGAGGTTCTTGAGGATCTTATCCTCGTAGACGCCATATCCTGTCTCGTCGACGGCGATTCGTGCGAGTTCCTTCGCCGCGGCGGTACCGGCTTCCGCCATGGCCTGGACGATCTTGTCAATCCGGCCTTGATCGGCTCCTTCGAACGCCTCGAAGGCGGCACGGGCCTGCCGCGCTTTGCTCCTTGCCTCGGCGAGGGCCGCCAGGTCTTGATCGCTATCGAAATCGGCGGTGGCGGCTTTTGTCACGACAGATCATAATCCTGCGAGGTGGACCACGAGGCCCGTGCGGACCTTGTGACCTTGCCGAAAACTCGTTGTTCGTGGCGACGCGCGAGAGGCACGACGCGCCGGCAGAGCGCATTCAACAAAAGCGGACGCTAGTAAGAGCGGACTCTGGTTCTGCGCAGAACCATGTTCTCATTCGTTGAACAGGGGCATTTCGGAAAGCCATGCAGCGCGTCGTCTGGCTCCCCGGAAGCGTCTAGCCCTTACCGAGGATCGCTTCCACGTCTTCATGCGGACGCGGAATCACATGGACCGAAATGACCTCGCCGATCTTTCCGGCCGCCGCGGCTCCCGCGTCGGTCGCCGCTTTCACCGCGCCGACATCGCCGCGGACCATTACTGTGACGAGACCGCCGCCGATCTGCTCGCGGCCGATGAGACGGACATTTGCCGCTTTGACCATCGCATCTGCTGCTTCGATCGCGCCGACCAGCCCCTTCGTTTCCATCAGCCCGAGCGCGCCGCGGGGAATACCTGGTGTCGGTGTTGGGGGGGTCGTCATTCTCGTCTCCCTGCTCTTGGTCCTGCTATTGGACATAA
>JBEKSH010000796.1:0-2641 GCA_049517235.1 Roseiarcus sp.
GCTGGCCAAGCCTCCCCGAAAAGCCTTCCGATCAGATCATTGACCTCGCCGCATGATCCGATAACCTCAAACCGCTGGAGATCGCCTCAAGCCAATTCCAACACCGAATGCGACGGCGCCTAGCGCCATCGCGTGTCGCCAGTCGTCGAGACTGTCGAGCACGTCGGAGATCACGCCCGAGTAGAGCTTCTCGCGAGCAAGTGAAATGAGATTTTGGTCCATAGACTTATGATCTCCGGTCACTGTTCTGATGGAAATTTGACGAAACGGATGGCGAACAGTGCGAGAAGCGTGCTGCCGACGAGGATCAGGGCGACTAACGCGTTGATATCAGGGGTCAGGCTCGGATATCTCGCGTCGGCGGGTTCCATCGGTCCCTTGCTTAATGCGAGTGACGCGGGATTTCGGCGCCGCGCTTGCCAACAAGGAAATCGAAGTCGCAGCCACGATCAGCCTGCAGGACGTGGTCGACATAGAGTTTTTGGTAGCCGCCGCTCATCTTCGGTGGAGGCGCCTGCCAAGCGCGCTGGCGCTGCGCCAGCTCCTCCTCGCTCACCTCGAGGGTGAGGCGCCGGCCGGCGGCGTCGAGGGTAATCATGTCGCCGTCCCGGACGACAGCGAGCGGGCCGCCGAGCGCCGCCTCGGGCACGGCGTGGAGGGCGACGGTACCGTAGGCGGTGCCGCTCATGCGCGCGTCGGAAATGCGCACCATGTCGGTGACGCCCTTCTTCAGGACCTTCGGCGGCAGTCCCATGTTGCCGACCTCCGCCATGCCCGGATAGCCCCGGGGACCGCAGTTCTTCAGAACCATCACGCAGGTCTCATCGATATCGAGGTTCGGATCGACGACGCGCTCGTGATAGTGCTCGATGGTCTCGAAGACCACAGCGCGGCCGCGATGCTGCAGCAGCGCCGGCGTCGCCGCCGATGGCTTGATCACGGCGCCGCCGGGAACGAGGTTGCCCTTGAGGACGAGGATGCCGCCCTCGCTGGTCATTGGGTTGGCAAGCGGCCGGATGACCTCCATGTTGTAGTTCTCCGCCTGGGAGCAGGTTTCCCAGAGGGTCATTCCGCTCACCGTTGGCGCGTCCTTGTGGAGGAGACCCGCTTCGGCCAGCGCCCGAAGCACGACCGGGAGCCCGCCGGCGTAATAGAACTGTTCCATCAGGAAGCGGCCGGACGGCATCAGATCGACGATGGTCGGCACGGTGCGGCCGAGCCGATCCCAATCCTCGAGGTCGACCGGCACGCCGATCCGGCCGGCAAGCGCGAGCAGATGGATCACCGCGTTCGTCGAGCCGCCGACCGCGGCATTGACGCGGATGGCGTTCTCGAACGCCTGGCGCGTGAGGATCTTCGACATGACGAGATTCTCGCGCACCATGTCGACGATGCGCCGGCCGGCGAGTTGCGCCAGGACCATGCGGCGGGAATCGACCGCGGGAATCGCAGCGTTGCCGGGCATTCCCATGCCGAGGCTTTCGACCATCGTCGCCATCGTCGAGGCCGTCCCCATGGTCATGCAATGGCCTGGCGAGCGGCTCATCGCGGCTTCCGAATCGAGGAAATCGGCGAGAGACATTTTTCCCGCTTTCACGTCCTCGCTGAAACGCCAGATGTCGGTGCCGGAGCCGAGTTCCTTGCCGCGGAACTGGCCGTTCAGCATCGCCCCGCCCGAGACGGCGATGGCGGGCAGGTCGCAGCTCGCCGCACCCATGAGCAGGGCCGGCGTGGTCTTGTCGCAGCCGACGAGGAGAACCACGCCGTCGATGGGATTCCCGCGGATCGACTCCTCTACGTCCATGCTGACCAGATTGCGGAACAGCATCGCAGTCGGTCGAAGGTTAGACTCGCCGAGCGACATGACGGGGAATTCGACAGGCATTCCGCCTGCCTCGAGCACCCCGCGCCTCACGCGCTCGGCGATCTGCCGGAAATGCGCGTTGCAGGGCGTCAGCTCGGACCAAGTATTGCAGATACCGATGACCGGGCGTCCGTCGAAGGAATCGGGCGGCATGCCCTCATTCTTCATCCAACTCCGGTGCATCATCGAATCGCGACTGGCGCCGCCGAACCAAGCCTGCGAGCGCAGTTTCGTTCCGATCCCGCTCATGTTGTTCTTCGCCCCTTTACCATCCGTTTTCGCGGCGCGCCGACCTTCAGCGCCCTTTGCGCATCGTTCTCGCCGTCGGCGATCAGCCGGTCCGTCGCCGCCCGCGCCTCATCGGGCAAGCTCGAGTGGCGCCCCAACATTGTCAAGCGCGGTTCAATCCCGCTGGGCGGCGTAATACCCGATCTCTCGAGGCCGGTCGTTTCTCGCGGCTTCGGTCTCAAGCGAAGGCGTCGCCTGCGGCGATGACATTGCGGCGCGCGCCGCGCCCGGAGGCGTGACACGGTGTGACCGTCGGCCGCTATAACGTAGAGTGCGAGGGATACGAAGAATCGGCTAATGACGGAAATCCATCAGATCGACCTTACGAAGAAGAGCCTCGCGGCGATGCCGGACGCCGAACGAAGGCTCTTCTTGCTGCTCGGCCACGCGATCAACGTCCTTCAAAAGCTCGTCCTGATGTCCGGTCAGGGAACGTATGCCCCTACGTTCGTCGATCACGTCCAGGCCGAACAAACATTGATATTGATG
>JBEKSH010000797.1:0-3501 GCA_049517235.1 Roseiarcus sp.
TGTGGGACGCGCATCGTCTCCAGCCGCATCGCCTGCGCACGTTCAAACGCTCCAACGATCCCAAATTCGCCGAGAAGGTCGAGGACGTCGTCGGTCTCTACATGGACCCACCCATGCACGCCGTCGTCGTCTCCATCGACGAAAAGAGCCAAATCCAGGCCCTTGACCGCACCCAACCGGGCCTGCCGATCAAGCCCGGCAAGTGCGGGACGATGACGCACGATTACAAGCGCAACGGCGCGACGACGCTGTTCGCAGCGCTCAATATCCTCGATGGAACCGTGATCGGGCGCTGCATGGGCAAGCATCGCCATCAGGAGTTCATCCGTTTCCTGAACACCGTGGAGCCAGCCGTCCCTGCCGGCAAGGTCATCCACGCCATCGTCGACAATTACGCCACGCACAAGCATCCCAACGTCATTAAATGGCTGGCCCGTCATCCGCGATGGACGTTCCATTTCACGCCGACCTCCGCCTCATGGCTCAACGCCCTTGAAGGGTTCTTCTCGACCATAACGCGGCGCAAAATCCGACGCGGCGTCTTCAAATCCGTCGCTGATCTGCAAGACGCTATCGGTCGTTACATCCAGGCGCACAACAAAGCGTCCAGGCCATTCGTTTGGACCACCTCGGCTCCCGCCATCTTCGAAAAGCTCGCCCAAATCCATGAACTATCTGAATGAGTCGGAGCACTAGAATGCTACGCGCTCGGGATCCCCCGGGGGGACCAGAAGCAGCGGAAGGCGTATTCTGATGATCGTTCCGGTTTCTTCCGATCCCGACGGGACAACCATGCCGCCTAGCTGACGCACGAAGACCGCCACGTAGTCGGAACCACGTTTCTCAGGAATCTTCGCCGAATCCTTATTCTTCATGCCCACACCGTCATCGGCGACCGTCAGCTCAATTTGGTCCCCGATCTGCTCCGCGCTCAGCACAACACGTCCTATCCCGCGAGGAAAAGCATGCTTGATGGCATTCGTCGCCAACTCATTGACCAGAAGGCCGAGGGGTACGGCACGATCGGGATCGATATACAACGCTTCGGCCTTGACCTCTATTTTGATGCCTGACGTGTTTCCGAGGAGACTCGCTGACATTGTCTTGGCGATTTCCCTGAGATATGCGTCCACAGCGACGGTCTGGCCGTGGCTGGATTGAGAGACCAGGTCATAAAGCTGGGCAATTGCTCCGATGCGTGCCTGCATGGCGTTATAACCTTGAACATAGGGCTGTGCCATCGACCTGGCTTCGTAAGCGATTAAGCCAACGATGAGCTGCAAATTATTCTTGATCCGGTGAGAAATTTCGTTCGTCAATATTTGGGCGTCACTTTCGCGCTGCTTGCGGTCGGTGATGTCCTCGAAGACGAGAAGCATCCGATGGCTGTGGTTCCCCGGTTGAAAAACTTTCCGAGCATTCAAGTTGAAGACACGGCGGCCGAGACCCGGAAAATCATCCTCAATTTCGAAGCTTTCGATAGGCTTGTTTTCCGGGAGCACCTTCTCCATCAAATATCGCAGGGCCGGTACGTCCCATTGGTGCTGGCCCAATTCAGAAAAACGCCGCCCGCGCACCTCCGCCTCCGCGATCCCGAATATCGTCAAAAAAGCCTTGCTCGCAGTCACGATCGTCATGTCCTGTTCGAGGACGACCAGGGGATCGCGGATGGTGTCAATGACACTTTGGGTAAGTTGCCAGTTGCGCTTGCTCTCTGCTTCTGCAGCTTCCTTGGCACGACGTAACATTACCGCATCGAGGGCTGCAGCAATGGCTCTCTGCAGAAGCGCCAGGAACTCGCCTTGTACGTCCTTGACGACGTAATCGACCGCACCGGCCTTCAGGGCTGCGACCGCCACTCGGCCTTCCTGCATCGCGGTCACATAGATGACCGGCGGCGGTTCCGCCAAGTTGCGAATGCTCGCCAAGATCTCTAGCCCATCCTGGTTGGGCATGTAATGGTCGAGGGCGACGACGTCGATGCCGCCCGGTGCGATCCGCGCAAGGCCGCTTGCACCGTCGGTCGCGATCTCAACGACATAACCCTGACGTTCCAAATCCTTCTGGACGAGCCGGCACAGGCCGGGATCGTCATCGATGTAGAGAATGCGAGCGCGGCGTGCGGGCATTAGATCGCCTCTGGGACCTGCATGACGTACATAAACAACCCAAGCTGCTGGATCGCATTGGCGAATTTCTGAGAGTCGACCGGCTTGGTGATATAGACGTTGCAGCCGAGGTCGTAGCAGCGATGGATTTCGGCCTTATCATCGGTCGTTGTCAGCACCACCACGGGTAGCACTCTGAGATGCTCGTTCTCCTTGAGGCGTTTCAAGATATCTATGCCGGACATGTCCGGTAAATTGAGGTCCAGCAGGACCAGCAAAGGGCGGCCTTTGTTGACGAGACCGGAGCCATCAGATCCGAACAGGAACGTGATCGCACTCGCACCATCCGCAAGCGGCACGATCTCGTTATGGATTCCCGATCGACGGAGGTTCTTCTCGATAAGGCGCGCGTGGCCTTCATCGTCCTCGACCATCGCGATCGTAACTGGTTGAGTCATGCCATCGTCTCATTTACTGGCAGAGGCCACTTCTTGGGCAACGTCACTTTGAATATGGTGCCGCGGCCAGGCTCACTCTCGACGTTGATCGAGCCCCCGAGACCCCGCACAAGCGTGCGCGCGTGAGCGAGGCCGATGCCATCGCCCGGTCGGTCCTGAATGCCCGATCGTCGGAACAGATCAAAGATACGCTCACGATCCCTTGTATCGATGCCGCGACCGTTGTCGCGAACCTCGTAGGTGATCGCCTCATCAGATTCGGTCGCTCCGACCTCGATGCTCCCAGGCACACCGACCCGCAAATACTTGACCGCGTTGTCTATGAGATTCGAGAACACCTGTTCGAGGGCGAGACGGTCGCTGGTGATCGTCGGAAGTTCTCCAATGCTGATCTTGGCGTTAACGGCCTGCGCTTGATAAGCCAATGCCTCTAAAGTAGATCGCAGCAACTGCGACATGTCGATGAATTGCGGTTGAAACTGACGCTGGCCCTCGCGCGACAGCTTGAGAAGGGCGCCGATGAGTCGATCCATTTTCGCAACCGATGATTTGATGAAGCTGAGTGCTTCTTCGATGTCGCTGCGCAGCGCCTCATCGCTTTCACCATCCTGCCCGCCTCCGACTTGAGCACGCAGCATCCCAAGCCGCTCAAAGATCTGCTTGCGCCAAAGGTCGATTTCGCTGGCGAACCCCATGATGTTGACAAGAGGCGAGCGCAAGTCATGGCTGACGATGTATGTAAACCGCTGAATCTCCTCATTCGCCTCGTGCAGGCGCTGGTCGAGCTTTTTTTTCGCGGCTTCGACCAGTTTACGTGCAGTGTTGTCGGTGCCAATCAGTAGATAGCCGATGATGGCGTCCTGCGCGTCGCGCAGCGCCGTGACCGACACCACCGCCGGGAATCGGCTCCCATCCTTGCGGAAGTAGGTCAGCTC
>JBEKSH010000798.1:0-4464 GCA_049517235.1 Roseiarcus sp.
ATCCGGCCAATGCGCCGGTCGATGCCCAGCCGGGACGCGAGCCTAACGAGCGTGCTGGAGATCAGGGCGTGCTCTTCGATCTTGATCTCGTGTCCTAACGTTAGGCGCGCTTCGAGCGCTTCCGCCTGAACCGATTGGGCGGCGAAGCGACGAATCAGCGACATCCGCGCCTCGCTCATGTTGTGTCGGCCGCCTTGATCGGAAATCAACGCCGCCATGATGTCGCGGTAGCGGCGCGCCGTCGCCGAGCGCCCGTCGATTCCCGCCAGAATGTCGTGCCCATTCGACACGCGCGACCGACCCTTGGTCTTGCGAACGTCTAAGACGTTAGTTTTGGCGGTCATGTTAACCTGTAGTTTAGTTGGAGCAAAGGCTAGTATACCTCGATGCGTAAGTAAAGAAAAGCCTAACGCTCCGAGCTTAAACGACGTTAGCCGGGGTTAAGCGGCCTATGATTGGAGGATTTACTTTGGACTGACGTTAGGCTGGCGGTCGCGCGGCGCAGCGTCGGGGATTTTTCGAGGGGTCAACCGTTGCCGCCGCCAACCCCAAAGCCGCGAAGCCGCGAAGGGGGCTATTTTCCCCCTATTCTCCTCGCGAAGACGCTCTAGAGAAACTTCGGGGTGAAAGCCCTCGTTCGCGGCTTCGCGGCTGTCGTTTCGGGGCTCTTCAGCCGCGAAGCCGCCAAGCCGGCTATTTTCCCGGTTTTCGGGCGCGCGCGGGGCAGAAAGAAGAACCGGGAACCTTCGCGGCTTCGCGGCTGCCCCGCTAAATCTCCATTTCTTCCTGGGCGTCTTCGTCCGGTTGCGCCGCCCGTTCGGGCGCAGCCTCGGACTTAAATCCGATGCCTTTGAATGACGTGACGCCCATGCTGTGGCCACTTTCAAACCCCTGGTTTCTCAGATAATCAGCAAACTTCCGCTTTGTTGCAGTCCAGCCGATTTCGTCGGCCGACCAACGCTCATAGCTGCTATAGAGCGTGCTTAGGCTCAGCTTCGCGCGCTCGGGATTGTCGAGGATGCGTTCGACGAAAATACTCACCCACTGCCCTATTACATCCATCTCTCGCCGATATTCCGCCGTCGCCGCGCACACAATCTTGGGAGGGTTCAATTTAGAACCGTGGCTCAGATAATCGCGCAAGCCCGCAATCATCCAATTCAAAATACCCGATAGTTCCGGCGAGAGCTTCTTTTCGCGGAAGTCCGTCTCCTCTTCATCTGGTGAAATAGTCGCATAGTATGGAATGAAATGAATGCGCCGCCAGATGCCTAAATCGGTTCCACTTATCCTTGGCTTTGGGTTCGTCTTGAGTGCTGCTTTGTAGGTAGGTTTAAAATTGATTATGTCTTGGTAGAGACCCCGGCCAGACTTCATATCGGTGCTGCACAGGTATTTGACCCTTTGATCGTTCAGTTGGTCGCCTTCTCTAAACTCGTTTATTGACAGCATGCGCTTGCCTTTAAGCGCGACGATCTCGGGCGTTGGTCCGGTTTGATCGTGGGGGGAAATAAGCAAGGCGGCGTCGGCGGCGTGAGCATAGTCGCCGAGCAATTCGAAGATTGTTTCTTGCTCGGTTGTCTTTCCATTGTTGCCACCACCGTGCATGATAAACAGTATTTCGACCATCAAGCCGGTCAGCATTAGGCCATACACGCGCTGCTTATAGGCAATTAGATCGGCGTCGTTACTCGAAATCTTCTCTTGAAACGCGATCCAATTGGGGCAACGCGCATCGGGATCGAAGGCGACGGCCGCCTGTTTCGTGATATAGTCTCCCCGCCTTCCCTCGCGGAATTTCCCTGTGTTTAAGTCCACCACACCATTGCGGACCCCAAGCACCATAGGGTCGGCGTCGAGGGCGTCGGGGGTTAGGGCTATGCCCGGCTGATGCTGCGCTAACTCGATCATGGCCGCGATCTGATTTCGCGATTGCGACTTCATCGCCCATTTCAGACAATCGTCGCGGTCATCGATGTCCGTTATTTTCATCGCTTGCGCGTAGATCGCTTCGACAGTTTCCTCAGCCAGTCGCCGGATTTCCCCATCGTCGTCGCGTCGCCAGTAGACCCCCGTCCAGATGCACCAAGTCTTGAAAGCATAAACGTAGCGGATGTCCACGCCGTGCCGGCGGATCAGCCGATGGGCGTTGGCTAGTTCTGTGTATTTGGCAGAAGGGCCGGCCCGCTTGGTGTCGACCTGCGCCGCCGTCGCGCTCGGTTTCCCGACGGGTTGAGCGCGTTCGGTCACCGCCCGGCGCAACGCAGCCCGGTCGGTCCATTCGGGAAGAGCGTCCGCCGCGTCCCATCCCTCGGAAACCTCGCGCGGCGAACCGTTCGGCGCAAGCGCCGCCAGCGACATTGCGTCAATGATTGATACGGATCGCACGCCTGCGCCCGCTGCGAGCGCCGCCACGGTCTCCGCGTAGTCCGCGCCGGGCTCGTCGGCGTCGGGCCAGAGGGTCACGGCGCGCCCACGCAAGGGCGTCCAGTCCGTTTTGTGCGGCGACTTCGCGCCGTGCACCGAAGTGATGCAAACGCAATCCTCGAAGATCGTCGCCGCCGCGTCTGTGGCCTTCTCGCCCTCGCAAACGATAACGTCCGCGTCGGGCCGCGCCGCTAGCCGGTCCAGCCCATATAGGGGATAAGGGGCGGGCGCGCCTTTAAGACGCCATTCCAGCGCGCCATCCGGCTTACGCCAGAGCGTCAGGGGGTAAAAAACCTTGCCCTCGCCGGGCTTTTCGAATCGCGCGACATAGAACAAAATGCCGCCTTGCGCGTCACAATAGGTCCACATTCCGCGTTTGAGCTTGCCCTTTGGTTCTAGCAGCCGGGGCGGAACCGGGGGCGCATCGGGCGGAAGCGGCGCAACGCATTCAGCTTTGGCTTTCGCCGGAGCCATTGCGCTCGGCGATCGGCGCGGGGAAGCGCTCTCAACGCCGAACTCGCGCGCGAGTTCCCGCGCGGCGTCGATCTTCGATAGACGCAACACACCGGCGGCGAGATCGATAATATCGCCACTCTCACCCGTGGCGAAGTCTTTCCACAGACCCGTCACCACATTGGCAAAGAAACTGCCGGCATGATGGTCGTCGCGCAATGGGCTGCGCGGAATCCATTCGTCGCCGCTCCGCTTACCGTCCGGCATCCATCGGCGGTACAGCTCATCTAGCCGGGGACGCGCCGCCTCTTTGATCTTATCGAAATTGACGAATGATTTGGAATCGGGTTGCTGGTTCATTGGGGTTGCTCCCCAATGAGGATCGCGCGCGCCGGCGCCCCCGCTTTACTTCGTGCGTCGGTCGGCGTAATCTTGGGGTCGTACTCGCAGCCCAGCGGGACACCACATCGAGCCCCGCGCCTGCCCCCAGGCGTGGGGTTTCGTTTTGAGAGGGCCATGGCTCACGCCGCCCCCTTATTCAATAGCTGCGCCCGGAGGCGCCTGTGATACTCGTTTATCTGGAAGCCAAACCAGGCCTTGGCCCGGCCGCTATCGCTTAACGAGACCGGGGCGGGGATGTTTCCCGCTTTGATGTGCTCGTCAATTTGCGTGCGCTTGAGGCCGAAATATTTGTGGCCATCGCACTTGCGGATAAGGATGTTTGGTTCAAGTTCCCCTTG
The DNA here is from genome assembly GCA_049517235.1 of Roseiarcus sp. GTDB lineage: Bacteria > Pseudomonadota > Alphaproteobacteria > Rhizobiales > Beijerinckiaceae > Roseiarcus. The sequence continues at coordinate 3,621 of JBEKSH010000798.1, forward strand.
CATCGTCGTTGCTCCAGAAACCCCGGCGTTGTCTGCCGGCTCGAAGCAACGTTACGCGCGCCTAACCGGGGAACCACCCGCCCTTAATTCGGATAGAAAGCACACGAATTAGGGGCGGGACTTCCCTCTGCGTCGTTTCATGCGGTTAGACGACCCACGCCTTTGGTCGTAAGCCACGCGGAGAATATGACGTTCATCTTTTGGTTTGTTCGGATTGAACGGCTTGCCGAGATCGTACGGAATGCCGTGCATTTGGCTGACTAGCTCTACAGCGTCGTCGACGCTTTTACCTTGCCGCCGAAGGTCATCCACGTCCGCAATTGCAAGTTCAAGCGCAGCGTCAGCCTCGGTCCGGGCATAGGCCGGCGTCGTCGGAGGGCCGCGCTTATTTTTGAACTCGTGGTGCTCGATGAGGTCGGCCAGACGGTCGCGGTCATCCCGCGCTAGGTCACGCTCCGACCTCAGCGCAGCCGCGTAGGCGCGCCCTTCCGACGCTAGGTCTTGTTCCGCCCTCAACAGGGCCACCACGGCGTCCGCGTCCCCTCGCGCATCGACGGCCTCAAGCGCCTTGACCAAGTCGGCGGGTCTCAAGCGCTTAAACTGGTAACGCTCTGGCAAGTCCGCCAGATAGCTGCGCGCGTCGCGCGGCAGATCACGCCCCGACCTCAGCAGGTCCAGCAACGCGCGCTTATCGCCGCGCTTGTCGAGCGCCTCAAGCGCCGTAACCCAATCGTCGCTATCCGAATTGGGGAGCCAAAAGGCGCGGTCAACAAGCTCGGGCGATATCCCCCTCCCGACCATGGCCGGGTCAGCGAGCCGGTCGCGCAGCCACGCCGGGGCACGC
>JBEKSH010000799.1:0-2563 GCA_049517235.1 Roseiarcus sp.
GGCCAAAGGACTAAACCGCTCGCGCGGTAAGGCGCTGCGGCAGGTAGCGCGACCAACACCATAGCGGGACAGGGCGTCCTGTCTTGAGATCGAGGGGTTTCGACAACCTCACTCAAGACAGGAGCATCCCCATGACCGAGCAAGCTGTCAGTCCGCTTCGTCGGCGCATGATCGAAGATATGGCGATCCGCAAGTTGGCGCCAAAAACTCAACATGACTACGTGCAGAGGGTCAAGGATTTCGCCACGTTTCTGGGCCGCTCTCCCGACACCGCCAAATCGGAGGACGTGCGCGGCTTTCGGCTGTATCTGGCGTCAAGCGGGGCGGGAACGCCAAAGATCAACGCCACTGTCTCAGCGCTGCGGTTCTTCTTCAATGTCACGCTCGGTCGCCCCGACCTCGCCAAGCACCTCGCGTTCATCCACGAACCGCGCAAGGCGCCGGTTGTCTTGAGTCCCGAGGAGGTTGCGCGCTTTCTGGAGGCCGCGCCGGGCGTCAAGTACAAGGCGGCCCTGAGCGTCGCCTACGGCGCGGGGCTGCGCGTTTCAGAAGTCGTTTCGCTGAAGATATCCGATGTCGACTCCGAACGCATGATGTTGCGCGTCGAGCAGGGCAAGGGTCACAAGGATCGCCACGCGATGCTTTCCCCTGTGCTGCTCGAACTTCTGCGCGACTGGTATCGCATAGCCCGTCCGCGGGGCTGGCTGTTTCCCGGTCAGAACCCCGTCAACCCGATGACGACGCGTCAGCTCACCCGCGCCTGCCACGCCGCCGCGAACGTAGCCGAGATCACTAAGCGCGTGTCCCCGCACACCTTGCGCCATAGCTTCGCAACCCATCTGCTGGAGCAGAACATCGATATTCGAGTGATCCAAGTCCTGTTGGGTCACGCCAAACTCGAAACGACGGCGCTCTATACCCGCGTCGCCGCCAACACGATCCGCGAGGTCATGAGCTCGCTGGATCGCCTCAAGCCGCTGATGCCCAAGAAGAATGAACCCAGCAGTGAACCGCCCGCCTAAAGCGCGGCGCGCTTGGCGCGTTCACGGTTGGAGGTCGCGGATGTTTTCCGCCGCCATGGCGCTGCGTGGCGTAAAGCCAATGCCGGCCATGTGAGCCTCAGCCAACTCAAGGCGATGTCGGCGATCGAGAGCTGCCGCACAGCGGCCCTCGGCGGGCATGTCGCGCGCTGCGAGAAGTGCGCCCACACGGTCATCGCCTACAACTCGTGCCGCAACCGGCATTGCCCAAAGTGCCAGGGCGCGGCGGCAAAGCAATGGCTCGCCGAGCGCGAGGCCGACCTGCTGCCTGTGCCTTATTATCACATGGTGTTCACGCTGCCGGCGCCGATCGGCGACATCGCCTATCAGAACAAGAGTGTGATCTACGACATCCTGTTCAAGGCGTCGGCCGAGACGCTGACCACGATCGCGGCCGATCCCAGGCGCCTGGGAGCCCGCGTCGGCATCACCTCGGTTCTCCATACCTGGGGTTCGGCGCTCACCCATCATCCGCACGTGCACATGATCGTGCCGGGCGGCGGCATCACGCCCGACGGCGCACGTTGGGTGTCGTGCCGACCGGGCTTCTTTCTGCCGGTGCGGGTTCTCTCGCGCCTATTCCGCCGATTGTTCCTGGAACAGCTCCTGGCCGCCCACGAGGCAGGCCTCCTGCGCTTCTTCGGCGATCGCGCGCATCTCGATGATGCATCAGCCTTCGCCGCCTACCTCGCGCCGCTGCGCAAAAGCGAATGGGTCGTCTACAGCAAGCGCCCGTTCGGCGGCCCGCAGGCGATGCTGGCCTATCTGTCGCGCTACACCCATCGCGTCGCCATCGCCAACAGCCGGCTAATCGCCTTCGACGACGAAGGCGTCACCTTCAAGTGGAAAGACTATCGGGCCGAGGGGCGCGATCGGCAAAAGATCATGACGCTCGCCGCCGACGAGTTCATCCGCCGCTTCTTGATCCACGTCCTGCCGTCCGGATTCCATCGCATCCGTCACTATGGTCTGTTCGCCAGCGGCACTCGGGCCGAGAACCTCGCGCGGGCGCGCGAACTGCTCGGCGCCGCCCAAAGCGAGTCCGAAGCTGCCGATGCAAGCAACTCCGCTGACGACGAGCCTTCAGCGCTCTCGCCTCCATGTCCATGCTGCGGGGGCCGCATGATCGTCATCGAGACCTTCCAACGCGGTGGATCGCCTCGCTCACGCCCGACGACCGCAATCAGGATCGACACCTCATGAGATCGGTTACCTCGATCGCCAAGCCTTCAGCAGCGGCTCCGGGCCAGCCACGATCAACCTCGGCCAACCGCCATCGCTCGACGCAATCCCGCCCGCCAGCCATGCCGAACGCGGCTCCGCCGCCGCCAGGAATGCTCCGCCAAGCCACCGTACAGACGCTCACCAGGCCCCCGATTACACCCCGCTAACGCCGATCCGTAATCCGCGCGCTTAAATCCCCATAGGCCGCGGCGGCAAGCTCGTGCTCATCCAACCCCGCGGTTTCGTCCCTTGGAGGTTTTCGAACGCCGGCCGCCCGTGCATGCACCGCCGTTACGTCC
>JBEKSH010000800.1:0-3209 GCA_049517235.1 Roseiarcus sp.
CAGGACCCGTCCCTTGATCGGCGAACTGGAATATGTATCCAGCTTCAAGGCGACCCGAGCACACAAAGCATCTAAGCGCTTCTTCGGATCGCGGTCATTGATATTGAGGCTCGAAACTATCTCATTGACTAAGTTGCGCGAAACTTTGACCTGTTGTGAATTAATATCCACAAATAGTTTGATCTCCTCCCTTATCGAAAGGTTATCATATGAGAGCACGGACACGACTGATCGGTCTTCTTCGGCTCGGCGGTTTGCGTACGCGTACCCATAGAGCCGATGCTGTCCGTCGATAACCCACGCCGAGCCATACTGCCCTGGTAGGTGAAGGATGCCAGTAGCGGTGTCTCCAAAAGTTTCAGTGACGTCAAAGTTGAGCTTATCGATCTTAAAATTTACGACAATATTAGTTGGAAATGTCCCACCGTCGTCAATATATTGCCCGATTGATTTGAGCCGTGTTGGTTTCACCATGCGCTGATAGGTATCGAGGTCGTCATTTGAGGTCTTCGACATGTGGCTTATATATGCTATCCGCAAGAGATCGTGAGGCGATATTAAGAAATTGTAGAAAGTAGTTTTGCCGGCCCGGCCGCGCGTTGCCGGCACCTTTGACCTTAGCCCTTCGACTTTCTCACCCATCAGGTAACGCCCTAGAAACTGGTAACGTGCCGCAGTTTTCAAAATGTCCGTTAATTTCTCAAAATAGGAAAGGTCGTCTTCGGCAATAATTGGCACGCCGGACGCCTCGGCTCGCGCACGGTCGGCGGCGCGCCATTCGATATTTCGCGTTGCCATTGCGAACTTGACTTTGAGTTTCTTGTCGCGGCCGTAATGCGTGTGGACGGCCTTTATAACGTCCCCACGGATAGCACCGATCTTGTCTAAGACGCCTTTAACTGATTTGGCGCCGGTCTCACGAGAATGCGTGCATTCGACTACGAATACCGTCTCGTCGTCCTTGGCGAACACGTCGAGTTGGCGTTTCGGAGTGTTTTGGCCGACCTCGATAGTGAAGTTACGATCGCCGTTCAATTCTTTGAAGCCCATGCGGTAAAGGAGTGACCAAACGTCATCCTCCAGCTGGCGGTCAATGGGCTTATTCTTTGCGAGACGCAGCGAATTCTTATTCCTTCGAAGAACCCTCCACCCATCCGCCTCCTCTCCTGTCAATTTTAGGGCGAGTGCGTCCTGGCTCGACGCCGTAATCGTCTTTTCATCGATCGACTTTGACTTTATCGCGTAGACCGGCTTCAGGGCGTCGCCGGTCAGAAGTCCAATCAACTCTTGCGGCATTTGCGCACCTCACCGGTGTCGCGAAATTGGAGCACCGGATCATTTGAATATGATTCGCAATCTACGCGTGATCTATGCATTGGAGCGCATTTTTCGCAACATCGTCCCCAATCAGCACTGCGTAAGTTACGGATCGGCCACTACGAGCTCCATCTCGATCGCAAGCTCGAACGGGTGCTCGCCGTGCCGCTGCGCCTCAAGGGACTTCTGCAGGGGGCCATCGCGGGTTGATCCGTTTGGCAAAATTGCCGGTCCTGGCTGCGGCCGGGGCAATGCCATGCCGGAGGACCGAGCGCAGGACGCCGCCAGCCGTCCAAAATCAACCCGTCCAGGGATCCGCGGGTCCTTCCCGAGCGGAAATTCTAAGTTGGCGGCGCTGCGTCGCTAAATTCAGGACAATTTCCTTGGTTAGCCCCAGGTAATCACTCCGGCAGTTGATTGATCCGTCATTTTGGCCAAAAGCTAGGCTGAGCCAATGCCGGCAGTTGGATGCAGCCTCTGATGGCGAAGGATGAGAGACGAATCGCAGTTTCGGCCAATGTCGCCCCGGAGATACTACGTCACTACCCTGACCTCAGTGATTCCCAAAGAGCGATCGTCGCACATCTGGATGGCCCGCTGCTCGTGATCGCAGGCCCGGGCTCCGGCAAGACCTACAGCATCGTCTTGCGCGCCTTGAATCTGCTGCTTCTCGGACGGGCTCGTTCGAACGAGCTTGTGCTTGCGACCTTCACGGAGAAAGCTGCGTTTGAGATGCGCGACAGGCTGTCGGCGGCAGCGCGCAAAGTCGGATACACTGGCGACCTCTCAGAACTTTCCATCTCGACTATTCACAGTTTCTGCAATCGTGTGCTGACGCAACATCGGCACCGCACGCTGCTTGGTCACAATTTTGATACGCTTGATGACCTGACCCAGCTTCTCTTTATCTTCGAGAACTTCGACGAAATCATTGGTCCAGCGGAGAACGGACTCTTCCTCGGTAGGTGGACGACGCGATGGACTGCGATCGAAGGAGCGCGCGCATACTTCGACAAGATCACCGAGGAACTTGTGGCTTCCTCGCAACTCGTCGGCTCTGGCCATCCATTCCTGGCGGCGCTCGGGCGAGCTTATCAGGCCTACGAGAAGGCGCTCATTAAGACAAATCGTATCGACTTTGCGCACCTGCAACGTGTCGTCCTCGACCTCCTCGACGACGCCGCGACGGCTGAGGCGGTGACGCGTCACATCGAATACGTCCTCGTCGATGAGTACCAGGACACCAACTTCGTGCAAGAGCGTTTGCTCCTCAAGCTCACGGAGAAGAGCCGTAACCTGTGCGTCGTTGGCGATGAGGATCAGAGCTTGTATCGCTTCCGGGGCGCGACAGTGCGGAATATCCTGGAATTCCCGCTGCGGATGCCTGGCTGCACGGTCGTCAAGCTCACCACTAACTACCGCTCGCACCAAGCGATCGTGGAGCGGTACGACCGCTGGATGGCATCGGCCGACTGGTCGAACCGCGGGGGCACCGCCTTCCGTTACGACAAGAGTATCGCCGCCAATGACTCGGCGACGCATCCTGACTACCCCGCTGTACTCGCGATCTGGGGGACAGACAAGCGCGACGAGGTTGCCCGTTTTGCCGCTCTGGTGGAGTTCTTGAAGAATCGCGCCATTATCGCAGACTACAGCCAGGTGGCATTACTTCTTCACAGCGTCAGGCACGACCACAGCGGCAGCTACATCGCGGCTCTGGAGGAGCGCGGCATTCCGGCGTTCTGCCCGCGGGCTCGTGGCTACTTCGACAACGACGTCATCCGCGACCTGATCGGCTGTTTCGCCGTCCTGTTTGGGTGGCACGGTGCCGGGCGGGGCCAGGTCGCCGGCGTCGTTGCGGAGCTCGCGGCCTACGTTGACGCAACCATCGT
>JBEKSH010000801.1:0-3159 GCA_049517235.1 Roseiarcus sp.
AAGTAGAGGTCGTTGACCGCGATCGAATAGGTCCACGCCTTGCCGTACTTCGCCAGCAGCGACGTCGTCAGCTGCCCCATCCGGTTCTGCAACTCGCCGATCGGCGAATCCTCGATGGACAGCACCTTGCAGGTGGAACATCCCTTGATGGCTTCCGCCGTGGCGTTGGTCTTCGCCGTGGCGATCGCGTAGATCGAGTCGGTGAAGAGAATGACTCCCGCCGCGCCGCCAGAATCCACCACCGCATAAAGGCCCGCCGCCTTTGCGACTTCGAGCGGGTTGGTGGTGATGTTGGTGATGACCCCCGGCACACCCTCGATCGGGCCCGGCGCGCCGCCGGAGTGCCAGCCGACCACCTTGATGCCCTGCGCGACCGCCTGCTCGATGATCGGCGCCTGCTCGCGGGCGTCGACCGTGCCGAGGATGATCCCGGCAGGCTTGAGCGCGATCGCCTGGGTCATGGCGGAAGCGCGACCCGACGGGGAACCCTGGCCGTCGAGAATGCGGAAGTCCCAGCCGATCGCCTTCGCGGCTTCCTGTGCGCCGTCGCCGACGCCCCTGGCGCCGCCGTTTCGCTGGTCGTCCGAGACATAGATGACCAGCTTCTTGCCCTGCGCCTTCGGTCCGGACGTCGGGCCGGTCCAGGTGGTGACGGGCGCGGTGACCGTGGCGATATATTCCTTGGCCTTTGTCATGAAGGCGTCATCGGCCGCCTGGGCGGCGCCGACGTTCAGTGCGACAATCGCCGCGGAAGCCAACAGGCCCCCGCCGATCAAACCAAACTTCAACATCCTGATTCCCTCCCTGTGAGATGCTGGCGAGCCTTTCGGCTCGTCAGGCCGGTTGCTCCGGCGCTTCAGCGACGGCCACAATTGGCCGCCGATACTGGCAGGCGGGCGATTTCGGTTGAAACCAAGCCCGCCTCTACTTCCTTCCTAGCTCGAATCCTGCATGACGCGGGCTGGCCGCGCCACGGTGCGCCGGCGCTGCGCGAACGCCGCCAGTGCGATCGAAATGACCAGGGTGGTGCCGTTGAAAAGCGGCTCGACGAAGAACGAGCCGCCGAGCTGCTGGATACCGGAAATGCCGACGGCGAGGATCAGGACGCCGAACATCGTGCCCCAGATGTTGACCCGGCCCGGCTTGATGGTGGTCGAGCCGAGGAATGCGCCCACGAGGGCGGGCAGCAGATAATCGAGACCGACGTTGGCCTGCCCGATGCGCAGCTTGGCGGCCAGCACGCAGCCGGCGAAGCCGGCGATCAGCCCGGAGGCGACGAAGACGCCGATGACGTATGCACGCACGGGAATACCGTTCAGCGCCGCCGCCTTCTCGTTCGCTCCGATCGCGTAGATGTGCCGGCCGATCGGCAGCCGTTCGCTGACGATCCACAGCACGACGGCGAGCAGGATCACGTAGATCGCCGGTATGGGGATGCCGGCGACCGAGAGCGTGTTGATCGCGATGAACGCTGGCGCCAGGATGCCCATGATTTGCCGCCCGTCGGTGAACCAGAGCGCGGTCGCATAGAGGATCGTCCCCGTGCCCAGCGTGGCGATGAAGGAGTCGATCTGGGCGACCTCGACCAAAAGGCCGTTGATCAGTCCGACCAACGCCGAGGCGGCAAGCACCAGGAACATGGCGAGCGGCCACGGCACCCCGTACATGACCTGCAGGCCGATCGCCAGCGTGTGCCACAGGACGATGCCGAAACCGACGTTCAGATCGATGCGACCGGCCATCATCGGGATCGTGGCGGCAAGCGAAAGGAGCGCGATGATCGCCTTGTCGGCGAGGATCGAGCGGAAGTTCAGGTAAGTCGGGAAGGTCGCCGGCAGGAGCAGCGAAAAGAAGATGATGAGCAGCACCGTCAGGATCGGCAGACCATAGACCGGCGCCAGACGTCCGATCGCGCGCCAGCGCGGCAGCGCCGCCAGTTCCGATCGTGTAGGCTCGAGCGCGCTGGATTTAATGGACTGCATGAACGCCCCGGGCCTGGTCGATGAAAACGGCGGCGGCCGCTTCCGCCGAGTGACCGATGCTGGCGGAGGCGGCGGCGAGCAGATTTTCCACCGAAAGGTCGGCGGCGGCAAGCTCGGCGACGACGCGGCCGCGATCGAACACCAGCGCGCGGTGGCAGACTTTGGCGACCTCCTCGAAATCGGTCGACACGATCAGGATGGCGGCTCCCGCCTGGAGAGCGACGTCGAACAGCCGGTAGATCTCCGCCTTGGCGCCGACGTCGACGCCAGCCGTCGGGTCCTCGAAGACATAGACCTACGCGGCCAGGTGCACCCAGCGCCCGACCACCACCTACTGTTGGTTGCCGCCAGACAGGAGCTCGATCGGCAACGTCGGATCATTTGGCCGCAAGCCCACCTTTTGGCCAAGCTTCAGCGCGGCGCGGGTTTCGCGGCGCGGCGCGAGCACGGAAAACAGGCTGAGCCCCGCGGCGACCGGGTTGAGGAACAGGTTCTCGCGCACCGTCAGGTTCGGCATGATCGATTCGCCGACCCGATCGGCGCAGACCAGATCGACGCCATAGCTCATCGCCTGGCGCGGCGAGGTCGCGGCCATCATTGCGCCGTCGAGCAGGATGCGTCCGCCGGTCGTCGGCATGACGCCGAACAGCGCCCGGCCGACGCATTCCTGACCTGCGCCGCGCAGGCCGACGAAACCGACGATCTCGCCGGCGTGAATCTCGCAGTCGACCGGGCCGACCGCGTCGACAAACAACGCTTCGAGCGCCAGACGCGGCGAGCCGCGGCGCTCCGCCGGACGGCGGAACACCTGCGACGGCTCGCGGCCGACAATCAGCAGGATCGCCTCGTCGGGCGTCGTTTCAGCCACGAGGCGCTCGCCAGCGACGCGGCCGTCGCGCAAGACGACCATCCGGTCGGCGATCTCAAACACTTCGTCGAGTCGATGCGACACGTAGATCATCGCGACGCCGCGCGCACGCAACCGACGCAGGGCGGCGAACAGCCGCGCCACCTCATCGGCGGGCAGGCTGGCGGTGGGCTCGTCGAGCACGAGGATCTCGGCCTCGGCGGCAAGCGCCCTGGCGATCGCGACCAGCGACTTCTCGGTTCGGCTCAGGTTCTGGATCCTGATGTCCGGGTCGATGTCGGCCCCGAGCGCTTCCAACGCGGCGGCTGC
>JBEKSH010000802.1:0-2857 GCA_049517235.1 Roseiarcus sp.
GAGCGGATCAGCGTGATGACGCCGGCGCCCGCCATCGAGCCGATCATGGTGCCATAGCCCCCGAAGATCGAGCCGCCGCCGATGATGATCGACGAAATCGCGTCGAGTTCGCGCAACTGGCCCGCCGTCGGAATGAAGCTGCGATAGAATGCGTCGTAGATCACCCCGCCGCAAGCCGCCAGGGTCGCCGAAACCACCATCGCGGTGAAGCGGACGCGGCGCGTGTCGACCCCGGCGAAACTCGCCGCGCGCTGGTTGCCGCCGATCGCGTAGACCTTCTGCCCGAACGGCGTCTGGGCGAGCACCACGCCGCCGATCGCCGCCACCACGATGACGAAGATCGTCTGCACGCTGACCGCCTTGACGACCGCCAGCAGCCAGCCGTGGTCGGGCGCGACGCCCCACGTATTGAGCAGTTCGTAAAGGCTGCGGCCGATCAGATTGTAGGATTCGGGAAAGCCGTTGAGCTGGGTGCCGGCGACGATCGACGATCCGATGCCGCGCGCCCAATAGAACGTGCCGAGAGTGGCGATGAAGGCGGGCAGGCCGACATAGGCGGTCAGCCAGCCGTTGATCACCCCGGCCAGCACGCCGACGACGATCGCCGCGGAGACGGCGGCGAACGGACCGAGGTCGGTGTCCTTCATGATCACCGCCGCGACGGCGCCCGACAGCGCCAGCACCGAACCGACGGAAAGATCGATATCGCCGTTCGCCATGACGAAGGTCAGGCCGACCGCCAGCAGCGCGATCTCGGAAAAGGCGAGCAGAATGGTGAAGGAATTGTCGAGGCCCTCCCAATAGTCGGGCCTCGCCCACAGGCCGAACAGCCAGAGCACGACGAGCAGCATCACCGCCGCCGCGTCGCGGCGGTAGATGAAAGCGGCGAGCCCGCGCTTGCCCAGGCCGCGCGCCTGCGCCGTGGTGCCGCGGGTCTGCGCGCCCGCGATAGCAATGCCGCCGAGATCGGGGATCGGCGGCGGCGGCAGGCCGCGCAGCCGGGCCCACAGACGCGGGACGACGCGGCGGCGCACCAGCCACGGCTCGATCATCACGGCGACGATCAGCACCACGCCGAGAACGGCGGGCACGGCGCCCGGCGGCAATTGCGCGACCGCCGCGACCTCCATCTTCTCGCCGCCGACGTCGATGATGCGGGTGATCGGCACCCCCTCGCGCAGCACCTTGTCGATCAATCCGATGAACACCGCGCCGAGGCACGAACCGATCACCCGGCCGCGCCCGCCGAAGATCGCCGCCCCGCCGACCACCACCGCCGCGATGGCGATCAGTTCGGCGCCGATGCCATAGGTCGGATCCGCGTCCTTGCTTTGCGCGACATTCATCAATCCCGCGACGACCGCGCAAAGCGACGACACAATATAGGAGCGCATGCGCACGAAGCGGGTGTTGATGCCGGCGTAGCGCGCCGCCTGCTCGTTGCCGCCGGTCGCATAGGTCGTCCAGCCGATCGAGGTATAGGCGAGCGTCACCGCGCCGACCGCCGCGATCAGCAGGAAGATGACGATCTGGTTGTTGAACCCCAGCGCGTTGTTCTCGCCGAGGCGAAAGAAGTCGCCGTAGGACTCCGCCTTGATTTCGAAGGCGATGTTCTTGCCGCCGGTGAGGCCCAGGAGCACGCCGCGGCCGATGAACAGCATGGTCAGCGTGGCGATGAAGGCGGGGACTTCGAGAATCGTGACGAGGATTCCGTTGATCAGGCCGATCACGAGACCCAGAACGAGGCACCAAATCACCGCGGTGTGGACGTCAAGGTCGAAATAGGTCGGCGCGAACAGCATGCCGAAGAACGTCGCGGTCAGACCGAAGGTCGAGCCGACCGACAGATCGAGCTCCCTGTTGACCAGGACGAAGGTCATGCCGATCGCCATCACGCCGTAGCGCGAGGCGTCGCGCAGCACCGAGAACAACGCGTCGGCAGAGCCGAAGAACGCGGGATTGAGGTAGAGGCCGCCCAGATAGAGCAAGGCCATGATGGCGAGAAGGCCGACTTCCCAGCCGCCGAACAAAAGCGACTTTTCGCCTCCGGCCTCGGTCCGGGACGTGGCGATCGCGGCAGCGCTCATGGGCCGTTCCGTCTAACCATGGCGAGGGCGGGAAAAAGGCGGGGAAGCCGAACGGCCCCCTCGCCTGCCGACGAAGCCTGCGCTTCAGTTTTCGTAGCGCTTGCCGACCTTCGCGACGTTGTCCTTGGTCACGAGCTGCGCGCGCGTGTCGAGGTTCGCCGCCGCAATGTTGCGGTCGATCTGCAAGTAGAGCTGCATGACCGGATAGAAGCCCTGCAGGAACGGCTGCTGACCGAGCGATCCCGTCAGCGCGCCCGTTTTGATCTGCTCAAGCTGCTTTGGTCCGAGATCGAAGCCGTAAGCGCAAATCTTGCCGTTCAGCTTGAGCTGGGAGATCGCGTCGCCGATCGCCGGCGTGACGCCGCCGTTCGGCCCGAACATGCCGACCACGTCCTTGCGGCTCTCGATCAGCTGAATTTGCGGGCCGGCGGTGATGTCGGCGCCGACGTCGACGCCGATATTGTTCGGGCCGGCGTCGACCTTGAAGTCCTGCAGGCGGTTGGCGGCCTTCAGCGCCTTCAAGGTCGCCTGGAAGGCGGCGGTCACGCGGTTGTTCACCTCGATATTGCCGACCGGCACGGTGTTCGGGAACAGGATCGTGCCGCCCTTGACGTTGTTTTTCAGCAGGCACTTGACGATCGCTTCGCCGCCGATCGCCGCCGCCGAGGCGTCCTGGCCGGTGTGGCTGATCCCGCTGCGGTCGTACAGGCTGCCGTCAAAGGAATTGGTGGTGGCGACCACGACGCCCTTTTCCTCAAGCTTCTTGACGA